>JAQVVK010000127.1 GCA_028698975.1 Victivallaceae bacterium | reverse complement strand
ACTCATAAGATACCCTTCCTCGGTATATGTCTTGGCATGCAGTGCGCGGTGATCGAGTTCGCACGGCACAAGCTGGGTTGGAGCGACGCCGACAGCACCGAATTTGAACCTCAAACCACCCATCCGGTGATCGATCTGATGGACGAACAGCGCACAATAACCGACAAAGGCGGCACGATGCGGCTGGGCACCTACCCATGCAAACTTCGCGCCGACTCCAAGAGCATTTCGCTTTACCGCACATCGGAGATCAATGAACGCCATCGGCACCGTTACGAGTTCAATCCCAAGTTCCGAGCCGAACTCGAATCGGCCGGTCTCGTGATCGCCGGCACCAGCCCCGACGACCGTCTGGTCGAAATTGTCGAACTGGCCGGACACCCCTATTTTGTGGGCTGTCAGTTTCACCCGGAATTCAAATCGCGTCCGCGTCGCCCGCACCCGCTGTTTTCAGGTCTCGTCGATGCCGCAATGAAAAAACACGAGGAGCATACAAATGCCTAAGCGTACCGATATTCGCAAGATAATGCTGATCGGCTCGGGGCCGATCGTGATCGGTCAGGGCTGTGAGTTCGATTACTCCGGGGTGCAGGCCTGCAAGGTGCTGCGTCGCGAGGGTTTTGAAGTGGTGCTGGTAAACAGTAATCCGGCCACCATCATGACCGACCCGGAGTTTGCCGACCGTACATATATCGAACCACTCACCTGCGATATTATTCATGAGATAATTCGAAGAGAACGCCCCGACGCCCTGCTTCCGACGCTGGGCGGCCAGACCGCGCTTAACTTGGCGATGGAGCTGGACAAAAAAGGCGTGCTGCACCGTTATCAGGTCGAACTTATCGGAGCTACGGCGGCGGCGATCAACCGGGCCGAAGACCGTCAGTTGTTCAAGCAAACGATGCAGGGCATCGGGCTTGATCTGCCGCGTTCGGGTTCGGCGCACTCCATGGCCGAAGCCAAAGCGGTGGCGGAAACAATAGGCAGTTGGCCGCTCATTATTCGCCCCGGGTTCACACTGGGCGGTACCGGCGGCGGTATAGCACATGACCCGGAAGAATTTGAAACGATCGTTACCCGCGGCCTCGACGCCAGCTTGAATACCGAAGTCCTTATCGAGGAATCTTTGCTGGGCTGGAAAGAATTCGAGATGGAGGTAATGCGCGACCGCAAAGGAAATTCGGTGATCGTCTGCTCCATCGAAAACCTTGATCCGATGGGCGTGCACACCGGCGACTCGATCACGATTGCGCCGATCCAGACATTGACCGATGTTGAATATCAGGCCATGCGCACCGACAGTCTGCGGGTGATGCAGGCGATCGGGGTGGAGACCGGCGGGTCCAACGTGCAATGGGCGGTGGAGCCGACGACCGGCCGGCGTATCATCATTGAAATGAACCCGCGGGTATCGCGTTCCAGCGCACTGGCTTCAAAAGCGACCGGTTTTCCGATAGCCAAGATCGCGGCGATGCTGGCGGTCGGTTATACGCTCGACGAAATCCGCAACGACATAACCGGTTCGACGCCAAGCTGCTTCGAGCCGTCGCTCGACTATGTGGTCACAAAGGTGCCGCGCTTTGTCTTTGAAAAGTTTCCGGCGGCGGATTCGACGCTTGGCACTCAAATGAAGTCGGTTGGCGAGGCAATGGCGATCGGCCGCAACCTAAAGCAGTCGCTTCAGAAGGCACTTCGTTCGCTGGAAACCGGCCGTGCCGGTCTGGGGGCGGACGGGCGCGACGGCAAGTACGAGTCTATGAGCGACGAAACCATGATTGCCGAGTTGAAACGCCCCAATGCCGAACGCATTTTTGTGGTGAGAGCCGCGTTCAAGCGGGCTTGGAGTGTGGACAAACTCAACGAATTGACCTCAATTGACCGCTATTTTCTGCGCCACATAGAGGAAATCGCGCTGTTTGAGGAGGAGATCCGGGCGGCTGGTTCATTAAAAAACTTGGTTGCCGACCGTCCGTTGTTGATACAGGCCAAGGAGTTCGGTTTCTCCGACCGCCAGATCGCCTGGCTGCTCGGCGCAACCGAAGACGAGGTGCGGCAGGCCAGAAATGCGGCAAAGGTCAGCGCGGTGTTTGGCACAGTTGACACCTGTGCCGGGGAATTTGAGGCCCAAACACCTTATTATTACTCGACTTACGGCGACAAAGACGAGCCGGTGCGCCAACGCAAACCGGGGCAGCGTTCGATCATGATATTGGGCGGCGGCCCCAACCGGATCGGCCAGGGAATCGAATTTGACTACTGCTGCGTGCATGCGGCCTTTGCGCTGCGCAAGGCGGGCTGCGAAGTCATCATGGTAAACAGCAACCCGGAAACGGTTTCCACCGATTATGACTCCAGCGACAAGTTGTATTTCGAGCCTCTGACGCTTGAGGACGTGTTGAGTGTCTACGAGCGTGAAAAATGTACCGGGGTCATCGTACAGTTCGGCGGGCAAACTCCGCTTAATCTGGCACAGCAGCTAAAGGCGGCCGGAGCCAATGTGATCGGGACGTCGCCCGACGACATCGACGCCGCCGAAAACCGCGATTTCTTCAAGCAGTTGGCCACAAAGATCGGCATTCGCCAGCCTGAAAACGGTATTGCGCACAATGTTGACGAGGCCTTGACTATCGCGGAACGCATTGGCTACCCGTTGCTGGTACGCCCCTCGTTTGTGCTGGGCGGGCGCGGCATGGTGATCGTATATAAAGAAAAATATCTGCGTCAATTTGTCGGCATGGCTCAGGAGATAGCCGAGGGCAAACCGATCTTGATCGACCGATTTTTGGAAAACGCGGTCGAGCTTGATGTTGACTGCATAAGTGACGGCAAGACCAGCGTGGTCGGGGCGATCATGGAGCATGTGGAGCCGGCGGGTATTCACTCGGGCGACTCGGCAAGTGTGATACCGCCGATGACGTTATCCAAGGAAATTCAGGATCAGGTTCGGGTTTACGCCAAGGAGTTTGCGACGGCGTTGCATGTCTGCGGCCTCATGAATATGCAGTTGGCGGTCAAGGATAATGAAATCTATATGATCGAAGTGAATCCGCGGGCGTCGCGCACGGTTCCTTTTGTCAGTAAATCGATCGGGGTTCCGCTGGCCGGGCTGGCGGCGCGCTGCATGATCGGTGAATCGCTGGAAAGCCTCAAATTCACCGAAGAAGTCAAGATTCCTTATGTAACGGTCAAAGAGGCGGTGTTTCCGTTTGTAAAGTTTCCGGGGGTAGACATTGTGCTCAGCCCGGAGATGAAGTCGACCGGTGAAGTAATGAGTCTTGACCCGGATCGCGGTCTGGCCTATCTCAAAAGCCAGCTTGCGGCAGGCAACAAACTGCCGACTTCCGGCAATGTTTTCATATCGGTCAAAGACGAGGACAAACCGGCGATTGTCGGGCTTGCCGGCAAGCTCAACGAGTTGGGATTCAACATCTACGCCACGCTTGGCACATCGACATTGCTGTACGATGCGGGTATTCACACCCGGGCGGTGTTTAGAATTTCGCGCGGCCGCCCCAATCTGCTTGATCTCATTCACGACAAAGAAGTGCAGTGGATCATCAACACGACCGAAAATGGAGCCGAGGCCATGGTGGACGAAATACAGATGCGTTCAAAGGCGGTAGTAAGCGGTATTCCGATCACCACAACCATGGCCGGACTCACGGCGGCCATCGAGGGATTGTGCGACAAGTCGGACTTCGGCCGTTTCGAGGTATGCAGTCTGCAAGAGTATCACCGTCATATCAGACACGGCAACAACAAGTAACCGACTATTTTGTAAAATAAAAACGCCGTGCAAGACTTGATCGACTTGCACGGCGCATTTTTTTGATATTACTCGAAATCAGCAGACCTTGATTTTGTGAACCTTGGCCTTTTCTGATTTTGGAATGTTCAGAGTCAAAACGCCATCCTGAGTTTTGGCACTGATTTTTTCCGGGTCAATCCCCTCGGCCAGTTGGAAACCGCGCCGGAACATGATCGGCCGGCCGTTGCGTCGCAGAGAACTTGAAGCGGTCATAACCATAACCCCTTCATTGATCTCAATATCAACACTCTTGGAGTTGGCACCCGGAACTTCAAACCACATAGTCACACCATCCGGGCCGTCGAGCACATCAACCAGCGGCATTATTTGGATTGACGGTTCAGCTTCCACGGCTTTGCAGACATCATCCTGCTTCATCATTTCCTTGCTCATAAATTCATCCTCCATATAAGTTTTCAGAAAGCCTAAACGTCACTTAACCGGCACGATATGCGAACGCGGCTTACCGGCTTTCTCCAACGGCAGAGTCACCGATAGAATCCCGTCGGAATATTTTGCAACGGCCTCGCCAGCCACGACCGGCGACGGGAGCCGTACCGATTCCTCATAGTCGGCGACGGAGCGTTCACGACGGACATAGCGAGACTTGCCGTCTTCTTCTTCGGCAAATTCGCGAGAAGCGTGAACGGTGAGGGTTTCGCCCTGAACTTCCACTGAAATATTTTCCATCTTGCATCCGGGCAGCGGCAATTTAGCGGTTATTGCCTTGTCATCGACTTCGATCTCCATTTCGGGAGCGGCGGAGTGATCGAAAATGTTTTCCGGGCTGAAATCCGAACCAAAATTTTCCAACACGGATCTTACCAGATCGTCAACGCCTCGAAGCGTCACTGGAATAAGCCCTGTTCCACGATTGAATCTGCTCATCATGTTCATAATTTTGTACCTCCCTGTTGTACCGGACTCCACGCACCGGCATTTATGCTTAGCCATAGAGCAAAGAGCGTGCCAACCTGCGTCATGTGCGAAAAATCATACGCCGCAAATGGTTGAACCGGTTCATTATGTCTCAATGCTGTGTCATAATGAACCAATTCGCAAATTAAATCCGCAACCAATCCGGTTCGCAAGCTCTTGTATAAGTCCATTTTCTAATAATGCTTTTTTTGAAACGGTAATACCTGCGGTATGCCTCGACGATATCGGGTTCGTCGGAGGAAAAGTCCTTGAATGCTCTGGCGAAGGTGCATTTGTTTGGAACCGGATGAAACACGGAGTTGTCGCCACCAGGCAAAGCGTCATATCGAGCGACAAATTTGGAGTAGGCGTGATACTTGTCAAAACGGCGAAAAAATTCAGCTTGCATGTTGGCGTTGCATACGCGAACCCAGTCAAATTTGTAAGGAGAGTCGATAGCGCGGATGACCGGATGATGCAGAGACGGAGGGCGTGGCATCCAATCCAGCAAAGAATGACCGGCGTTAAGCCATGCACCGGTAAGGATTTGGGCAGTTTCCATGCAAAGTTTGCGGATATGACAATCGGCGAGCATTTTAACTGCGACAATCGGGTTATAATCAAGGATAAAAATCTGCATATCGTCTCCCCTGCACTCTTCACATAAGATCAAGATAAACGATTGCGAAAAAAAATCAAATGTATTAATGCCGTGCAAATGCTCTGCACGCCTTGCAAATGCTCTGCACAGCAGCCGCGATAGCGGCGTTAGGTCAAGGGCGGTGCCCTTGCGGGGAGTAGCAGAGGGCGAGGAGCCCGTAAAATCAAAACATCCTTACTCGAAGTGACGAGTACGGCGGTAGCCGCACGGAGGAACGGAGAGCAGGGGCTCCCCCAAAAGTACCCGCAGCCCGCGTAAGCGGGACCCGAGGCTCAAACGCCGAGGGTGGCAACTTTGGGGGGGAATATCGGCGGGCGTATGCTCAACAAAAATTTTTAAGCGTAGCGTCCAAAAAATTTTTTGCCCGCCGTGGCCTTGCTTACTCACAGGAACCTTGTTATAGACAAAACTTTTAATCCTATCTTCTCAAACAGCCATTGGCAAATGCAGGGGGGCGTTAAACCGCCCCCCTGCTCCCCCTACATGGGGCTGTTATCGGCTGATTGGCAATCGGCAAGGCCGAATAGAGGTAGTAGCGGCCTGCGCTTCGCTCGCGGCCTTATTGCTCGGGGGCACTCGACCGCGAAAATATTTTTTTCGCGTCCGGGGGCTTCGCCCGCCGGTTCTCTCGCTCGCCCCCTGCGCGCTCGGCGGCAACCGCCTCGCAGAAGTCGGCAAGCAATGTTTTGTCGATTTACC
>JAQVVK010000126.1 GCA_028698975.1 Victivallaceae bacterium | reverse complement strand
CCACGATCGCACCGGCCTCCCCCGCCACCAGCTTGACCGCCGCGCCGGGAGCCGTCGCCCCCGGCCGGGTGTAGCGCACAAATTCGTCGTCCCCGGTCTGTACCGCGTGCCACGCAGTCAAACCGTCAACCGAAAATTCAACCGTGTCCGCCTCGTCCCAATCGCTTCGCCGGATATACCTGCTGTCCGCCGCCGACCAGCTGTTGGGAGGCAGCGCAGCGACACCGGGGCGGTACGAAAGACTTCCCAGGCAGTCAAAGGGAAGCGTCGCCTGCAAAACCGGCCGACCGCCCTCGCGCACTGTGAATTCGAGCGTCGTACCTGAAATACTGCCATTCCCCTCGACCATCGACTCGTAAACCGGGTTCAGCGCGTCAAGCGTGTGAAAAAAACGCCCCGTCTCCCGGTCGCTGTCGTCGGCGTCGCCAGATACGACGACCGGCTGCTCCAGCAAGTCAAACCCGTGATCCGCCGCGAAATCCGCGCCAGGCGTAAAACCCGCCGCCGCGAAATCCGCGTCGGCAGTCGCAAACGAGTAGATACCGTCCGCCACCGTGAACCCGTTGTAATTGACCACATTGCTGTCGTCAAGCCGAAGCGTGCCGCACACCCGGGGCACCGCGTCGAGCCGCGCCGAAATCGTCGAAACCTCCGTCCCGGCGGCTAACGCGAAAGCCAAAGCCGCCCGGTCGTACCAGTTGTAGTTGTTGTCGATCACCGACTCCGCCGCCGCCAGCGTGCCGGCAAACCCAAGATAAGGATTTGACAAGTTCCCCAAGTTGTCAAAACAAGGAGAGCCGTCGGTCAACTGCACGTCGAACCCCACCAGCTCCCCGGCGGAAATCGAAAGCACTGTCGCACCAAACGGCGAACCACTTCCCAGATACCAATTAAGCGGGTCTACCGACAAATACAGTTGAATTTTTCGCATTTTCACTTCCTCGTTATATTAGTTTTAAGAAAACCGCCGGCACCGCCTCACCCTCCGCCGACCAGCTGCCGTCGCCATTGGCCGCGACCCGGCGAACCAGACCCGCGCCGCCGGCTGCGGACGGAGCTTCCGCCACCACCCCGACGAAAGCCCCCAAGACTTCCGCGGCGGCGCGGCGGCGAGGCTCGCTCGCCGGACGATCCGACGCATGACGTGCAAACTCCACCGCACGCCGGTAATCGGCGATGCCGCGTTCAGGAATGATAAATCCGCGCTTTTTCACTTTACCACCCACGCTTTAATTGCCGGTATTTTGAGCGACGACCAGTCGGCCGACGGTAAATACTCAAAGGTTTGAAAGAATCCCTCCATCGCCGGCATCTGCGCCGCGTCGGAAGTCAGCAGCTTGCCGTCAGATCCCAGCAGCACCGGATCGGTGATCCGCGTGCCGGATGTAAAATTGTACTTCCCGCCGGAATCGATCAGTACCGCCCGCTTTTTGCCGGTTTCGTCAAAAGCGTTGAACCCCATCGCCAGAGGCTTGTAATCGTGCCCCCAATACTTGAAACAGATCTCCGCCGCCAGCTCGTAATACTCCACGCCGTCGTCGGTTTTGACCTTGGTCGGGGTAAGCGTAAGCAGCTGAAGCTCGCGCGGCGCGTAACTGTACTCGTCGATCACCACCCCACCGGCGTTGACCGTGCCCTCGAGATCGTTTACCACCTCGCCCAGAAACGAACGCACCGCCCACTTTATGATGATGGTGTAATACGCACGCACCACCTCGGGAGGCGTGTTGTAGGGGTCGCCCGCCGGGTTCAAAATCGGCCGCTCCGAAACCGCGCCGCCTGACGAACACAAATATTTTTCGCACACCACCCGCTCCTCGGCGCGCTGATACTCGACCGTCGGGGCGGCATTCCAGGGGCGACGCTCCGCCGCGATGTTTCGCACCGACTCGTAAACGTTGCCGGTGTCGTATTCGACCGAGAAACGCCACGCCTTGGCGTCGAACGGTTTGACCGTGATCCGGCTCGCGTAGAGATTGGAAGCGACCGGACAAACGTCACCCAAAACCGGCACCCCGGACAAGCGGCGTACCGTGCCGACGCTTTGCGGAACGTCGCAAAACACATTCCACTCAAGTGTCAACGCAGTACGCCCCGACTCCACTGTGACCGCTTCAGGTTTAAGATAATGACATCTCATTGGTTAAGCCTCCACGAGTTCCAGACCGCCGGCCGCGATCAGCGCGTTGGTCTTGATCTGCTCTTTTAACTGGTCGTCAAGCGTTTTCTGCATTACTTTCTGGGGATTGTTGGCCGTGGCGAGCTTGGCTTGATACGCCGCCAGACTGCCGGACAGTGCCGCCGCGATCTGGCCAAACAAGGGTTTGTCGTTGTCGATGGCCAGCCCTTTTAACTTGTTCTGCACGCCGGAGCCGCCCTTTTTGCTCTCGTCGGCGCGACGCTGCAACTCCGCCGCATAATCGGCCGCGTTAAATGCGCGATCAAGCGCGGAGGCCCGCTCGATCTCCTCTCGTCGGCGCGCATAATCAGGATTGACCAGACCGGGAAACGGCGTAAGCTCCCGGTATTCACCAAGGGTAACCCCCGGCATCGTCGGGAGCACCCCTCCTTTGAACGTGTCGCGCAGAAGATTGGCGTAAAACTGCCCCTGCTCGGCCTCGGCCCGGCTCCACCAGTAGCCGGAACCCTTTTTGCCGTTTAGATTGCCGAGCCCCACTTGTTCGTTGAACTTTGCCCCGGCATACATAACATCCGTGCCGAGCCATCGCCCGAAATCGTTTCCGCTTCGCTTGAGGTCGCCAAGCAGCCCGGTAACGTCAACCCTTTGAAACGCCTTGACCAGAATATCCACCGCCGCCGTCAAATTGGCCAAAAGCTGCTTAAAAAAGGTCAGGCAGTTGGCTGACAGATCCGAGAAGTTTTCTTTGAGCCAGCCGATCGCCGGGTCAAAATAAGCCAAGGCCTTGTCCCACCATTCGCGCAGCTTGACAAAGCTGTTTTTGATCTCAAGCACGATCAAAGGAGCCGCGTCGTGAAGTTTGGCCGCCCATTCAGAAAGCGTTTTTGTCAAATTGCCGACCGAGCCGCCGACCACCCCGGCGATGATCTCGCCCAGACTCTCTTTCAAGTCACCCCATGCATTGCCAAGCTGGATCGATCGCCCCATAGTGGAATCCGCCGCCGCCTCCGCCACCCCGGAAAAACGGCCGCGCAGACGAGACAATATGACCTCCTGAGCTTCCCGCTTTTTGCCAAGCTCAAGGAGAGACTTCATGTTTTTAAGCTCAGCTTCGCTCAAACTCACCCCGATCGAACGCAGGCCGCGCACCCCTTTGACCGGGTCGGACAACGCCCGCCCGATCGACTGCACGGTAGAACTCCAGCTCTGGCCGGTCGCCTCGGCGGAGTCGATCGCAAGACGCGTCGCCTCCTTGAACGCGTCGCCCGCAATGTCGGGAAACGCCATCAGCGCAGATTGCATCTGCAAGACCTGCTCGTCTCCGGCCATCGTCACAGACTGAATACTCGAAGCCTCTTTTTTAAGCTCCGCCAAACTCAAATTAGCCGACCAGCCGGTCGCCTTGAGCATGCCGGACAGACGCTTCTCGTTTCTCTCCTGCACGCCAAAAGCGTTGAAACTCTCGCGCGCAAAGTTCTTTATCGCGTTGACCGAAAACGCCGCCGCCGCCGCCCCCGCCAGCGTGTGCAGCGTCTTGGTCGCCTGCGACACCCCCTTGCTCACCCCGGTGGAATCCGCCGTCAAATAGACCGCCAGCGTACCGATGCCGCGCTTTGCCGCCATTTTGTCAAATCCTTTCCTTGTAAATTATCTTCGCCCCCATCCCGGCCGCCACCGCCAGCATCAACTTGCGGGGTTCCACCTTGGCCGGGACCGCCGCCGGCGTATCGTCAATGGCGGATTTTGTATCGCGGCGAAACAGCAGATCCCCCGGCTCCGCATCCGGAGTGTCAAAGAGGGACATCACCGCATAGGTGAGCTGCGCAAAGTAGTAATCAAACTTGTCCGACGCGTTGCGCTTTTCATCAAAAAACATCTGCCATCGCGCCAGCTCCGCCCCCGACAATTCATCAAGCAGCCTCTCCGGGCGAAGCTCGCCGCGCAACGCGGCGAGCTCGTAAAGCGTCGCCTCGCCCGGGCTTAAACGTTTTTTTGCTCAAACGCCCCGGTGTTGACCCTGCCGACAAACGCAAGTATCGTTTTGAGGGTCGCCATCGACAAATCAAGTATTTCATCTGGTTGAAACATCCGCTCCCCGGTCTCTGGATCGATCAAAAGCCCGGAGACCCGCTCCGCCGCCTGCTCGTCGCCAACGTCGCCAAGCTCACGCGAAATCGAAGCGAATTCACGCACCGACAACAGCTTGACCCCCACCTTGAACGACTGGCCGTTGATCTGCAAATCCTCATACCTCACCCGATCGTCGTCGGCCGCCAAAATTTCGTTTTTTACACTCATTTTTACGCCGCCTGCGCCAGTGTCAACACAGGAATGGTTTCGACCCCGGCCGCGTTGAGGTTGGTAACCTTAAACGTCAAAGTGAGCGTCAAACCCTGCGCGTTCTTGGCGTCGGTCGCGCCAAACTGTTTCAGATCAGCCCAGAAAACCAGCGTCCCCGCACTGTCAGGCAGGGTTATCGTGTATTCCTTGTTGCCGACCGACACCTCGCCCGAATTGGCCAGCTTGATCACACAGGTGAAATCATCCGCCGTCTTGAGGTTGCCCAGCACCGCCGTCGTATAGTTGACGTTGCCAAGCTCGGTGTCGTCGATCTCCTGACGCGACCAGCCCGGAATGCTCATTTCAGTAATCCCGCCGATCACGGTGCTGCCTGTTTTCAACGAGCAGCCGTTGGCATCAAACATTTTCTTTCTACCCATTTTTTCAATCCTCCTTTTCAGCCCTGATTAAAAATTCTATCATTATCCGGGAACAAGTCGCCTCGCCCCCCGCCGTCAACTCCTCGACCGTCTCCTGCTCCTGCTCGATCCGGCAATACCCCACATGCCAGTCGCCCAGATCAAACCATGAGCCCGGCCGGTTGACCAAAGCACGCAGCACCGCCGCCCGCGTCTCGGCTTCCGCGTGGCTCGCGGCGTACACATCAAGCTGAAAGCGGAAATCAACCGCACCAGATCCATTCAGATCTTCTTGATCCATTGTCCGCGAAACCGGCACTAAAACCGTGTAAGGCAACACCGCCCCCTGCGGTGCCCGCAGCAGCCAGAGCGGAACCGCTGCCGATAGATAAGCGATCAATGCTTCGACCATTTGCCCGACCCTCCCGCCAGCGTCATTTTGTCAAATTGCTTTTTTGCCTCGACCTCCGCCGCTTGAAATGCCGCCCCCCGGGAAGTGTCCAGCGCGGGACGCATAAATGGATGCGCCGCCGCGTTGACCGTGCCAAACTCGACCAGATGCGCTATTTTGCTTGGCTGGTGCACCCTTACCGCACCCGACGCTGTCGCAGTCTCAATTCTCATCTTGGGATCGACGTAGATCTTGGCGTTTCCCTGTTTTGTCAATTTCGACTTTATCGACCTTTTCAACGCGCCGGTGCGGCGCGGAGCAACGTTTTTCGCCGCCGCCACCACCACCCGACCCGCCTTGCCCATCGCTTTACGCATTACCCGGTTTTCAAGCCTGTCAGGCAGCGCGGCAAGATTGGCTTTAAGATCCGCAGATTCAAATATTTTGCAGTCGATCACTTTGTCAATCCCCGTTTTCCACGCACTTGAGCACCAGATCACGCCCGAATGTCGCGTCATACTTGGCCTCGATTATCTCAAAGACCCGCCCGGTCGCCAACCACTTGACACGCATCGCAGATGTCACGCCAGCCACCGCACGCAGCGTCACAACATGCGTAATGTCCGCACGCAATTTGCCCGACGAAAGCGATTCGCCCCCGGCGGCAGAAACAATGCGCGAACGACGACGCGCCACCTCGACCCAGGCGCGCACCGGCTCGCCCGCCGCACTGCGCGACAACTCAACACGAATCTGGGCGTATCTAAAATATCATGAGAAACTTCCGGTCAATCAAAAACTGATTCATCGCCTTATGAGGGAAAACAATCTGTTGGTTCCTAAAAATCGTAGGCTCAAAGCTCCGCGCAAGGCGG
>JAQVVK010000125.1 GCA_028698975.1 Victivallaceae bacterium | reverse complement strand
GCCGAGGGTGGACTTTACCAGCGGGATATTGTCCCAGCCGGTAATCCCGGCGGCGGAGAGCATGCCAAACAATCCGACGCCGAGATAGGACATCACGATGCAGGGTTTGCGCGGCAATTTAAATTCATCGACTAAAAAGGTGACGCCGCATTCAAGCAGCGAAGCCGCGCTGGTCAAGGCGGCGATGGCGAGCATGAGGAAGAAGAAACCGGCCCATATATGGCCGAATCCGCCCGGAATACGGTTAAAGGTCGAGGGAAGGACTTCAAAAATAAGCTGCGGCCCGGCGTTCGGGGCGAACCCCATGGCGAAAACAGCCGGAAAGATGGCCAGCCCGGCCAGCATGGCGGCGGCGGTATCGACGACGATGACCCACCCGGCGGCAAAGAACAGGTTTTGGTCTTTAGCCAGATAACTGCCGTAGGTTATGCTTATGGCCATACCGAGGCTCAATGTGTAAAAAGAGTGGCCGAGAGCTTCAAGAATACCGTTGCCGGAAAGTTTTGAGAAATCCGGAGAGAGAAAAAACTCCACCCCTTTTTCGGCTCCCGGCAGAGTAAGGCTGCGTAAGATGACGGTTACAAGCAAGATAAACAGCAGCGGCATCAGGATTTTTGACCATTTTTCGATACCGTTTCTGATACCGCCCCAGAGCATGGCTGCGGTGACGGCGAGAAAAATCAGATGCCAGGTGATCACGGCGCGCGGGGTTGAAACGAAATCGACAAAGACCGAACGGGCGGATTCAAGATCGGTCACGGCGAGTTTGCCGGAAAAGGCGAGCACCACATATTGCATGATCCAGCCGCCGATCACCGAGTAATAGGAGAGGATCAGCATGGCCGCCATGATGGTGAAGAACCCCACCGCCGAGAAACCGAAACGGAATATGGCAAACGCCGCCCCCAGCGAGATGACTCCCAACGCGGCTTTGCCGGTAAAAAACGAGCAGATCGCGCCGCCGAGCAGCAGCAAAGCGAGAAACCAGCTCATCGGCGAGCGGCCAAACTCCAGCTCGCGAAAAGCGGCGCAAGGGTTCTTTTTGGTGTGGCGGCCGATGGCAAATTCGCAGAGCATGATCGGCATGCCGCAAAACAGGATGCAGCCGAGATAGACCAGCACAAAGGCGCCGCCGCCGTTTTCTCCGGTAATATACGGAAACTTCCAGATATTTCCCAGCCCGATGGCGGAGCCGGCCACCGCCAAAATGAACCCGAATTTTCCACTCCAATTTTCCCGCTTAACAGTGCCCATTTGGCAAAACTCCATATCCAAGGTTGACTGCGGTGCTTATCAGACTAATATAAACCTTATATCCGATTTTTTCAAATGACGGCTGGTGTGAGCATGGTATTACTTGAAAAAAACACGCTGAGATGCTATATTAATAAAATAAAGAAAAACATTTTCCGTAAAACAATTCCAATGGAGATGTAACATGCGCAAAGTTCTCATTCCGACCAAGTTGGACAAGGCTGCCGCCGACAAGCTCGTTAACGCCGGCTATGATGTCGTGCTGGACGGAGTCACCCCGCTCGACGAACAGGTCAAGGCCAATCCCGACACTGAAGTGCTGATCGTGCGCAGTGAAAAGGTCACGCCCGAAGTGATCGACCAGCTTCCGAAACTCAAGTTGATCGTGCGCGCCGGCGCCGGATTCAACACCATCGACATCAAGTATGCCCGCAAACGCGACATCGACGTGATGAACACTCCGGGAGCCAACTCCAACGCCGTGGCCGAAGAAGTCGTGGCAATGATCCTCGCCAGCTGCCGCCACCTGATCCCGGCGGATATTTCGGCCCGTTCCGGCAAGTGGGAAAAGAGCAAATTCATGGGCCGCGAGCTTACCGGCAAGACAGTGGGCATCCTCGGTCTTGGTCATATCGGCCAGCTTCTGGTCGCCCGTTTGCGCGGATTTGATGTAAAGGTGCTGGGTTTCGACCCGGTGCTTTCGCCCGCGCTCGCCGACAAACTCGGTGTCGAGTTGACCACGGTCGAACGCATTTTCAGCGATTCCGATTTCGTTTCTCTGCATATTCCCGAAAACGACGAGACCCGCGGCATGATAAACCGCCGTTTGCTGGAGTCGATGAAGCCGGGAGCCACCCTCATCAACTGCGCCCGCTGCGGCATTCTCAACGAGGAGGATCTCCGCGCGGTCAAGGCAGAAAAGAAGATCGTTTACTGCAACGACGTTTACCCCAAAGACGTCGAAGGCCCCAAGAGCGTGGCCGACGTGGCCGACATCATGCTGCCGCACCTCGGTGCCAATACGCATGAAGCCAACTTCACCGCCGCCTGCCGCGCCGCCGAGCAGACCATCGCCTATTTTGAGCAGGGCATCAACAACTGCGTGGTAAACAAGGCGTTGCCCGACGGGCTGGACGCCAAGTTTCAGCAGCTGGCCTATGTGCTCACCAAGCTCACCGCCGCCTATCTGGGCAAAGAAAACAATCCGACCCGCATCGAGACGAGTTTCTACGGCGATCTGGCCAAGTATGCCAAGTGGATGACTCCGGCGATCGTGGCCGGCATCAACCCGGATTTCGCGCTGGAAAACGGCCCGAAAGACGCGGCGCAGTATTTGAACGACAGCGGTGTCGAGCTTAACAACCGCGAAGTTGACAACAACAAAAATTACGGCGAAGCCATGACGATCGATCTTTTCGTCGGCGGCAACCTCATTTACAAGGCGGGAGCCCGCGGCACCATCACCGAAAACCGGCTGATGATCTCGCGTCTCAACGATTTCGACGAACTCTATCTGGAGCCGACCGGCAATCATCTCTTTGTCGAATACAAAGACGAGCCGGGCGTGATCGGCAAGATCGCCGGCATATTGGGTGAAAAGAACATCAACATCGTTGACATCCGTGCGCCGCAGGATCCGAAGTCCGGGTTGTCGCTCACCGTGGTCAAAACGGGTGTGGTGGTTCCCGATATTCTGGTACAGAAGATCCGCGAAGCCGTCAATGCCAGCAAGGCGTTTCAGTTCTCGCTCTGATTCCTAAACCGGCAAAACGGGGGACGGCGTGGGTATCGTCAGTCACAAGGAGGCTCTTGACCGCTTGCGGCGCACATTTGCGCTGCTGCGGCCCGGTAACGCTCCGCGACCGGCGCACCGCGCCGACCACCTGATAAAAATGAATCTCGCGCCGCTCATGGGGCGGCGCGACGCCGCGCTGGATCATGCCTCAAAAATGATCTGTTCAGATATTTTTCTGCACAACGACGACGAGTGGCGCGCATATATTTACATCACCACCGCCAAATTGCTCAGCAATGCAGAAACCGACACCCGCGCCCTGCTCTCGGTGCTCAACAGCCCGGACACGGCGGCACGGGAAAAGAACATTCTCAATCTGCTGATGCTTACCCGCAGTATCGCGTTGACATTGTGCGACTTTACCGAATTGGAAAGCGGCTTGCTCGGCGACGACAAAACCACGCTCAACGCACTGGCGGCCAACCCGACCGACAGTGAATTGGCGCGCAGTGAAAAGACCATCAGCGACTCCGGGGTCAATCTGGTAAATCAGTTGAGGGCTTTATTTGAGCGGTCGCGGCCGCGCATGGCGCGTTACCGCGAATATTCGCGCAAGAGCTTCAGCGAGTCGTATGCGGCGCGATATTTAAAGGCGTTTGACGCCTATACCAAGGTCTACACCGATGCGTATCCGCTGGAAACCGGCAATCAAAGCACGCCGCCGGTTATAATTGCGGCAGCGCGTTAACGCGTTTTCTTGATTGCGGCTTCCGCGAGTTTGGCCGCAAGTTCCACGCACTTCACGCATGGATATTGATAAACGCCCTTGAGTTCACGGCAAAATTCAGAACCCGCCGTGCGCCGAAACTCCGCCTTTATCGACTCGTGTTCTTCCGCCGGGGTCAACCGCAACGCGGCATGCAATGCGCCGCAACGCCCCTCCGGGGCGCGTCCGCCGCCGCACATGGCCAGCTCGGCTTTTAATTCTTCATGTCCAAGGCCGACCGCCACCGCCTGGGCACAGTTGCAGGTCTTGGGCAGTTCGGAAAAGACTTCCACCGCACGATTCATAACAAAATTCCTTATATAATCTTAAAACGCATCCGCTTCGCGCACCATACTGCGATACTTTGCAAACACTTTTTCTTTTGAAACAAATCCGTGAAACAGCCCGTCCTTGTCGCATACCGGCAGAAATGCCGAGTTATACTGATCGAAATATTTCATCGCCAACGCCAGATCGTCATCGGGCGAAAGCATGCCGCGCGGCGGCACCATGAGATCGCAGGCCAGAAGCAGACTGTGCAACTGCGGCTCCAGCATCGCCGACATGATCTTGTTCAGATGAATCACCCCAAGCAGTCGGCCGGAGTCGTCAAGCACCGGAAACACGGCGTCGGCAGTACGCTCGACCAACGCGGTCAACTTGTCCATACCGTCACGCGGAGCAAAGGCGTGGTAGAAACGCTCTATATTGAGCCGCACCGGTTGACGTTTCAACAGCTCCTGGTCGCGGTCGGTTCCCAGCAGATGAGCGTCAACCAACGCCTTGCTGTAAATCGAACTCGGTTCAAAAAGACGCGCCGAAAAGAACGCACTCGACGACACGATCATGAGCGGCACCAAAAGCACATAACCGCCGGTCACTTCGGCGATGAGAAACACCGCAGTCAACGGCGCACGCATCACGGCGGCAAAAACCCCGCACATGCCGACCGCCACAAAGTTGCATTCCTGCAACTGCATCAAGCCGGTCGTGTTGACCAGCCTTGCAAAGGCGAAGCCGGTAAAAGCTCCGATAAACATGGACGGCGCAAAAATGCCGCCGTCGCCTCCGGAATCCACCGTCAACACCGAGGCGATCACCTTGACAAATACGGCCACCGCCAGCATCAAGGCCACCTGTCCCCCGACCGAGGGCAACAGCGCAAGCAACGGAGCTGACGCGATCAGGCGATCCAATTCGCCGGTATAAAGTTTTTCAATATACCAATACCCCTGCCCCCGCAAGAAGGGGAAACTCGTCAACAGAGCGCAAAGCATGATACCGCCAAAGACCAGACGGCTCCACTGGTTGCGGAAATTTTTCTTGAGCTTCGAACTAAGCGTGTATGCGGTATGTATCACAAAAACCCCGACCAGCGCGCAGACGAAACCGCATAAAATATAAAACGGCACCGCCTCCGGCTGCCATGGCGCATTCTGCGCCAGAAAGAACTGACTTTTGACGATCAAAAGCCGCGAAACCACCGTGGATACCGCGCTCGACATCAGCATTGGCACCAGCGCGGAAACACTGAATTCGGGCAGCAACACCTCGGCGGCAAAAAGCACCCCGGCCACGGGGCTGTCAAAGATAGCGGCAATCGCCGCCGCCGCGCCGCACCCGAGCAGAAGCGGCCGCTTGCGCCGGTCAATATGCAGAAACGAAGCGGTATTGGCCCCCACCGCCGCACCGGTCAGCACGCTGGGAGCCTCCAATCCGGCCGAACCGCCCAAGCCGACCGCCAGCCCGCTTGACAGCAGATGGCTTACCGTTTCGGTTATCGGTATTGCACAGCGACGGCGGTGCAAAGAGAGGATGAGCAAACTCAAACTTTTGGCGTAGCGCGGCCCGCCCATGGTTTTTTGCACTAAAAACGAGGCGGCAAGCCCGACCAGCGGCAGCAGCATCACCGCCCCGGCCGCCCAAATACTGTTTCCGCTTTTGATGTGCGCCCACAGGTCAAAACGGATCAACGCACCGACCAGCCAGTGCAGCAAGGCGGCCAGGATTGCCGCCGCCGCTCCGATAAAGACAGCCAAAACCAGAAACAGACTCTTTTCGTCAAGATGCCTGATCCAAAACCGGACACTCTTTATGACGGCGCGCCGGTGAAGCATAAACAACAATCGTCGCATTTATTCCCGGCAGGTGGGGTCTCCGTTTTCGCAGCGGCGGATGGCGACCCGGCCGCTTCTGGCCATTTCAACGATGCCGAATTCGCGCACCAGCTCGATAAAGTTGTCGAGCCGGTCGGATTTACCGGCGATTTCAATACCCATTGCGCCCTTGCTGACCGACACGATGGTGCCGTTAAAGATCTCGACCAGCTGAATGATCTGCGAACGCACTTCGACCGATTCGACCT
>JAQVVK010000006.1:9411-23938 GCA_028698975.1 Victivallaceae bacterium | reverse complement strand
TCCAACCTAAAAAAAGGGTCGAATCCTCACAAAACCCCGGAGACGATTCAGGCGGTCTCAGGGAACGGAATCAACGCCCTCGCGGCCTTGCACGGCGTCGGCGAGGATAGTTTGCAGCGAGCTTACAAGGTGCTCGACCTCCCCGCTTCCAAACGCGCTCCGCTCGTCAACGCAATTATGTGCGGCGACATTTCCCTTGGCGGCGCGGTCGCGGGAATTGCGGGCGAGGCCGCGACCAAAGGCAAGGCCCGGAAAGATACCGACGCCGTTCGCCGGCTCGACGCGAGCTTCCGCAGCTTCGAGCACAACTTTCGTTTCTGGAAGTCCGCCCCCGCCGCCGAGCGCGTGCGGCTCGCGAACGTCGCGCGCGAGCTGGCGAAGTCTCTCCCCTCCGAGATCGTTGCCGCGCTCGCGCGCGGTTGCAAAGAAGTTCTGAAAGGCAAGTGATATGACAACCGAAACTTTCCCCGCTTCCCTCGTGCAATCTTCCGCGCTCACGCGCGCGGCCAGACTACCCCAACAAGACGAAAGCGAAGTCAACCGGGCACTCGCGCCGACGCTCCCGGTTGACCGACTCAACCGACAAACGCGCCGCGCATTTTCGGCGTTGACCGTTGCCCCTTCCGCCGAGCGCGAGACGGCGGAGGTTGAGGCCGGCGAGGAGTCCGCCGGGGCCGCGCCGGAGATCGGCGGGGAGTCCGCCGAGACGGTCGAGGAGATCGGGCCCCAGGTCTCCGAGGCCGGGCCGGTCTCTCCCGTTGCGCGCCGTCGCGAGGAGATCGTCATTGCCGCAAATAAATGGATGCACGAGGGCGGCACTCTCACCGAGGCCGCCGAGACGCTCGGCGTCTCGCTCGCGAGCTTGAGCCGGTTTCGCTCCGCTTACAATGCCGGCGGCATTGCGGCGCTTGAGCCTCAATATCAGAACTGCGGGAGAAAGCCCCTCGCCTCGTTGCTCGACCTCCCGGAGGAGGCGCTCGCCGAGGTTCGCCGGCTCGTGCTCGCGATTGACCCAAACACCGGGCACCGGATCACGGTCTCGCTCGCGCTCCGAATGTTTGCCAACTCCGACGCGTGCCCCGACTCGCTCCGGGAAATCATCCTCAAGCCGCGCAGCTCGAAACACAAGTTGACGCCGACCCTTAAACGGGAGGCGCGCATTACACCCGAGGTCAAACTCATGCACCGAGGCCCCGCGACTTTCAAAAACAAGGCTTTCACACAACGGCGCGAATTAACCTACGTCAACGCGCGCGGCGAGACGGTGCCGCTCAAGCCGGGCGATTGTTACGAATTTGACGACATGACTTTCAACACGGGTTTCTATATCCCGTGGCAGGATGCCGCCGACCCGTGCGCGCTCAAGTTTGGCGTGCGCGCTTTCCGCGCGCAGCTCCTCGCCGGGATTGACCTCGCGACGGGCCGCTTTATCGGTTTCGGGATCGTCGCCCGATACAATGACTCATACCGCGCCAAGGATATTCTTTGGACTTTCCTTAACGTGTTCAACTCTACGGGCCTCCCGCGCGTCGCGTTGCACCTTGAGCGGGGCGCTTGGGATGCAAACATCATTAACGCGCTCGGCTCGGTCGTCGCCGTGAAACATGCGACCGGCCCCAAGAGTAAGTTTATCGAAAAGCAATTCGACACGTTGCAAAAAGTTTGCGCCGTGCGCGGCGTCAACCTCGGGCGCAAGCGCGGCGAGTTTGAGCAAGCCAACGACGACTGGAGCGCGATTCGCAAGGGCACCAAGCACCCGGCAACGTGCGGCTACTGGAAGCTTGCCGACCTCGTCGAGGCGACCGCCGCCGCCATGAATTTTATCGGGGCCGACCCCATGGAGGGGGAAATTTATCAGGGAGTGCCTGACGAAAAATGGGCCGCCGAGCTTTCCGTCAACCCGCTCTCGAAACCGTCGCGCGCGCAAGCGGTTTATCTCCAACCCGAGACCGGCTCGGCGACGATTCGCGCGGGACATATTCGCGTCGGCGTGGATTCTCACGGCGCAAAGTTTTGGTTTCACTCTCCGACGTTCGCGCAGCTCGGCGCGGGCTATCGCGTGACCTATGGTTTCAACCCCTCCGACCCGGAGGCGGGTTGCTATATCTTCAACGCCGAGGAGGGCCCGCGCGCCCGCCTCGGTCACGCGCCCGGCGCTTTGATTTGCGTCGCCGACTTTGTCGCGGGCGTGCCGATGTTCGCCTTGAGCGACAACGGCGACCGCGAAAGCTCCGAGCGCCGCCAGCGCTTCACCGAGCAAGTCCGCCTTATGTATCGGGAGATCGTCCCGTTTGGGCGCGGCAAGGCCGCCCGGGTTGACGAGCGCCGCGACGGTCGCGGAGTTGTCCGCCGGCTCGAATCGGGCACCGTCAACGCTAACCTTTCGCGCGAGGTTGCACCCTCCACAAATCCCCGCCTCCCCGGCGAGGTTTCAAAATCGAACACGGCAACCTCGCGCGAGTCTTTCACCGCAACGCCCCGCAATTCCCGCCGCGCGTTGCTCAACAAGTAAACGACCGAAACAACAACCAAAGGAAATCGCTACCATGACTACCGCAAACACAACAACCGACCGGATCAAAACGCTCGTCGAGAGAATTGCGAAGCATCAACAGAGCCTCGGGCTTTCCGATAACGCTTTTGTTTCCCGCTATCAACGCCACCTCGGGAGCGTCCGCACTTGGGCCGACCGCCTCAAGGCCGGCGACCTCTCCGCCCTCAAGCCCGACCGTTGGGAGGGAAAGCTCAGCGCCTTTGTTGCCGAGCTTGACGGCGGCACGAGCACCGAGACCGTTTCGGAAAAAATGCCCGTGCTCGTCGCGATGCGCGAGCTTTACCAGATGTTGCAAGGGCAAAGGACAGACCGCCGTTGCGTTATCATGCCGGGGGTCACGGGAGTTGGAAAAACCGTGAGCGCGCGCACCATTGTCAACGAGTCACCCGACGAGGCCGGCTATTTACAGATTTTCCCGACGTGGCGCGACTCCGGTTTGCAACTCGCGCTCGCTTTCGCGCGCGCCGTCGGCGCGCAAGAAGCCAAGACCAAGGCCGCCACGTTTAACAACGTCGTCGAGGTGCTCAAGGCAAATCCCATCACGATATTTATTGACGACGCGCACGAGGGCGGCGTTGAGCTTTTGAAAATGTGCAAGGCGTTGATTGACGCAACGCGCGTGCGTTTGTTTCTCCTCGTTTACCCGACAGCATGGCGGCGGTTGATTACTGCCAACGACGACGCGCACGACGAGGCGCAACAACTCCTCGGGCGGACTCTCAAGCCGGTTTTTGACGACTACGAGACCGGCGTTGACGCCGAAACCGTCGCCGTATTCTTGCGCGAGGTCGGCGGCCTCTCCGCCGGGGTCGCGAGCGCGAGCAAAACCCTCGCGCCTATCCTCGCCAAGAAAGGCAACCTCCGCCTCCTCGCCGACGCCGTCGAGACTGCGCGCATTGCCGCCGAGGTTGACGGCACGGAGATTGACGTTGCCGCCGTCGTCAACGAGACGCGCAACCTTGCGCGCCAACACTCCGCAACCGTTCAGATCGTCACCGAGTAACGCCACGAGTTGAAACCAAAAAAACCCCAGGACTGAAAGATCACCATGAAACAAAAGACACCCGCAGAGATCAGCGCTCTTGTTGCCGCTGGCATTTTTCACGAGCGCGTCCTCAAGGCGGCGGAGAAAAACCTCAACGCCATAAAGCGCGAGTTGATAGAGGCGGCGCAAGATCGGCCCGACGACTTGCTCCCGACCGAGGGCGGCGGGCACTCGTTGACCTTTGAGGCCGACGACGGGAGCGCCGCTTGCGTGATGTTCCCCGCGCGCACGCTCAAGGCCGCGATTAACCCGGAGACGAAAGACGGCGCGAAGATAATGGACACGCTTCGCGAGAGTAAAGACGACCTCTTCACGCCCGTGCTGCTCTACGCCCCGGTTGAGAAGTTCCGCGACAAGGTGCGCGAGTTGTTCAACAAGCGCGTTGCCGATAGCATCATCAAAAAATGCGAGAGCGACTCCTCGCCCCGCGTCGCGTTTGAGACCGTTGACCGCTCGGCGGAGAAAGACGGGGCCGGAAAATGACCTCGCTCTCCGCCCAAGTTTCCAACTCGCTCCGCTCGGCGCTTTCGTCGTCGAGGTCGTCGCGCGCGTTGCCGTCGCCTAACGGCCCGCTCACGCGTGAGCAAAAGGCGCGGCTCATGATTCTCGCGCGCGAAGCGTTCGAGAAGCATTGCGCCGAGACCGGCGAGCGCTTCACGGCGGCGGGTTTGGAAACTTGGCGGAGAGCGGAGCAAGTCAAGGCGTGCGGCAAGGCGTCGCTCCGGGCCTCGTCGCAGATGGATTTTCTACCGCTCAAGGCGCATTTTTTAAACCTCCTCGGCGATAGCGGCAACGCGCTCAACCTCCTCTTACACCAACAAACAGAGCCGGCCCGGCAAGCGCGTTTCAAACTTGAGGAGGCTTGCGAGGAGCGCGGCCTCGCCATGAGTTACCCCGCCGCAATCTGCAAGCGTCAATATAGATGCTCCCTTGACGAGGCCAACGCAAAGCAACTCTGGCACCTCGTCTTTACTGTCCGCAACCGCCGCAAGAGTGCCAAGACAATCAAAGGCAACTCCGCCGCCGTGCTTATTGACGAGGAGAGTTTTGCCGTGCACGCCGCCGCCGCCGCCAACTCCGAAATTGAAACTCCGCTCACACCGTTTTGAATATGAAAGCCATTGACTACCGCAACGAAACTTTCGAGTCGCTCAAAAACCGGATTAACGCCGACCGCCAGCGCGTGCTTAAAGCGTGGCGAGCCTACGGCCCCGGCACAACGGCGGAGGTCGCGCTCAGGAGCGCCATTTCGATTCTTACTTTTCGACCGCGCACAACGGAGCTTTATCAACTCGGGTTTGTTGTCTTGTGTGATCCTAACTGGCTCGCCTCTTCTGAAGAGACAAAACCGCTTGTGAAGGTTTACGGGGCGGGCGGGATGTATCGCGCCGCGACCGACGACGAGGCCCGCGCGCATTTTGAAAAGCAAAAGCTCGACGCAATCCGCGCCGCCGAGCAAATGCACCTCGCCGCAATCCAAGGCTAAGAACACCATGACGCCACACAATAAACCCGCCCGCGTAAAAGTTTTCGGAACCGGCGAGACTATCGAAGTTGCGCCGGGCGTGACAACCGCTCCGCTCCCGGTTGTCACCGTGCCCCGTGTCGCCGTCGCCCGCTTGCAACCCGTCGGCGGCGGCGACTACCGGCCCGTCGTCAAGGTGCTCGGAGTGTGGGCGCGCTTGACGCTTCACTTGCCGCAAGAGTTGGGGTTGAAAATTTCCTACTCCGTTTTGCGCCGTCTCGCGCTCGCTCAGTTTGTGGAATCGCGCCAGCCGTCGCCGTGTTGCTTCGAGATAAATCTCGAATCGTTGGAGAAGCACCTTGAGGCGTGCACCGACCCCGAGTTTTGGACACCCGAAAAGCGCCGCCGATATATTGAGGCTTGCGACTAAAAACAGGAGGCCCGGAGCATGAAACCCGCAACCGTCACGTTGAAAAGAGTCGGCCTTTTATACGCCGATTTTTGCCGGGGGGGTCATATCTCACCGGAAAAAATGCCTTTGCAGCTCGTAGGGCCCGGCGAGGGGCGGCAAAACAACTTTAGAGAGCTATCAGATTGTTGCCGGGCAATACTTTTCACCCTCGCAAGCCTCGTTTTGGTCTCCTCAAATAGTCGCGCCGCCGAGGTGCCCGCCGTGCCCGTCAATCGGCCTTTGTCTTTCGTCGTCTCTGCCATCGCCCGGCAAGAGTCTCGCGGCGGACAAGTCGCCAGCTCCGACGCCGGGAGATCGGTAGGGCATTGCATGATGCAAGCCGGCGCTTGGGCCGACGTGAACAAGTTGCGCGCCGCCCGGGGCGCGCGTTGCTATCCGTTCGCGTTCGCGAGCGTGCCGGCTATCAATCGCGAATATGCGGCGGAGTATTTCGCCGACCTCGGCAAGCGTCTCGCTCGCGCGCTCCGCCGGCCCGCGACGGTCGCGGAAATCTACGCCGCCTACAACCAAGGATTTGCCAAGTTTGCAAAGCGCCGGTTTTCTCTCGCGGCGTCTCCGCCGGCCTCGCGCCGCGCCTCGGCGAAAGTTGAGCGAGACGCGCGCGCCTCCGAGCAAAACTATTTTGACGCGCGCTTTGCCGCGCTCGTCGCCGAGGGCCGGGCACTCTGCCAAAACAAGGAGGCCGCGAAGTGACGACAACCCCGGAGCGCGCGGCAAGCGACTCCGCGCTTGACCAACTCAACGCCCGCCTCGGCGCGATTGTTGACGGGCCCGAGCCTGTCACCGGGCCGGCCTCGACCGACGCGCCGGAAAATTGTTTTCTCGGCCCGACGTGCTCGACCCCGGCGACAAACGACCGGAGGCCGGCAACCTCCGACCGCGCGCAAACGACCGCCGGGCGCGCGCCCTCTCCCGCGCCGGCTATCGCGCTTGAGCGCGGCCTCGTAATCGCCACGCGTATTCTTAACGAGCTGGCCCCGCTCTCGGCCCGGATTGAGCTTGCCGGATCGGGCCGCCGTCGTCGCCCGTTTTGGGGCGACTTGGATTTCGTCGTGATACCGAAAGACGCCGCCGCATTTCACGACCGCGTGATGCAACGGTGCACGCTCGCAAAGAAAGCCGACGGATCAAACAAGGGCGACGGCTCGGAAGTGTTGATTGTGGAAATGTCAAACGGCGTGCAACTCGACTTTTATTTTGCCCGCGCCTCAAGCGGCGACATGTTCCGAAAGACTCCTTGCACTTGGGGGAGCGTTTTGCTTCACCGCACCGGATCAAAGGCGCACAACGTTTACCTCGCCAAGCGCGCCTTGGAAAAAGGCTATCGTTGGATTTTGAACTCCGGGCTTTATTGCGCCGGCAATCACGTTTGCGGCTCGACGGAGGAGGAGATTTTCTCCGCCCTTGACCTCCCCTTTGTCAAACCGGAGCAAAGAGAAGTATGAGCAACTATCTTTTGACGCCCACGCCCGCCGAGGAGGCGCTTAAATTCTTGGCAAATAAAAAGGCGCTCTCGCGCTCCGCGTTTGAGCGGCTCTTGCCCGAGCTTCGCGCCCGCGCAATCTGTATCTCCGGCGTGCAAAGCTTGGAGACGGTTCGCCGCGTGCTCGACAGGATCAAAGAGCTTCCCGCCGGGGGAGACTGGCAGGAGATCAAAAAAGGAATCACGCGCGACGTGTCGCCGTTTCTCGTTGACCCGTTCGCGAGCAACGAGGAGCGCGCCGAGCAAGTCAAGCACGCCGAGGCCCGCGCCGAGTTGTTAATCCGCACTCATGGGTTTCAAAGTTACCAAGCCGTTTCTTATGCCTCGCTCGACGAAAACCGCGACGTTTTCCCGGCGTGGAAATATCTCACGGCGGGCGACGACCGCGTTAGGCCGGAGCATGTTGCCCTCAACGGTTTGATTCTCCCTTGCAACTCTCCGTTTTGGTCGGATCACTTCCCGCCGTGGAATTGGGGTTGCCGTTGCTCCGTCGTCGGCGTCTCTGCCGACGAGTTGACGAAAGCGAAAGCGAGAGACTCCAAGCGACTCCCGGAGGAGGCGCTCGTCGTCGAGGGCGCGCGACTCCGCAAGCTTGAGGAAAACGGCACGCTCCTCCGCGCCATGCCCGGGGAGACCATGCCGCAAATTTTCGATTGCCGCGCCCCGCGCGCGACAATGAAAGAGGGCGCTTACTACTGGAACCCCGCCGACCTCCGCCTCTCGCTTGACATGCTCCGGGATCAATACGCGAGCGCGCCCGACGTGTTTGCAATGTTCGAGGAGTTTGCAAAGAGCACCGACGCGGGCGGCGTCACCGTCTGGCAATGGCTCAACGGCGAGACGATACCGACCAAGACAACAATCTCCATCGCTGAAGATCCAAAAACTCAAAAGCCGGAGAAAACCAAAGCGCCCGCCGCCGTTGAAAAAATCTCAACGGTAGGCTTGCCGCATACGCTCGCCGCGAGTGTCCGCTCTTCTCTCCGGGTTGTTGACTCGACGCTCGCGTTTCCAAAACTTCCCGAGCTTCCCGTCTTGGCGACGCACGAAACGAGCACCCTCGGAGCGTTCGCTTGGAATCATATTGAGGTTTCGGTTTTGGGTAGTCACCCCGAGTTGACAATGTCGCATGAGTTTGGACATTTGATTGACCATGAATTTTTTGGGAAAGGCTTTCACGGTTTGGGCACGCGCCAGAATCACGAGGAGCTTGCGCCCCTCATGGAGACGATAAAAAATTCCGGTTGCGTGCGCGGGATCAAAAATCTCATTGGCAGAAAGTTTGTCTTGACGACAAAACTTGATAGCGGCGGGAGTTTCAAGAGCACGAAAGAAACCGATAACAAACACGCGCGCTATCTTGTAACGGATGAGGAGCTTTTTGCTCGCGCGTTCGCGCAGTATATGGCGAGCAAGTCGGGAGACTTTCAACTCGTCGCGCAAGTTGAGGCGTTGCGCGCCGGAAAACTTTACGGGTTGAGCCAGTGGTCACAAAAACAGTTTGCGCCGATTAAAGAGGAGTTTGACAAGCTCTTTGCGGCTAAAGGATGGTTGAAGCCATGACATTAAAAGAACAAGCACAACGGATCACGCAACAAGAGGCGCAAGAGCTGGCGGAAAAAATCAAAAACGAGACCGCCTCGCGCGAGGAACAAGTTTTGTTTCTTATGCTCACGCTCAAGCTCGACGAGGCGGACGCTCGAAACGTTCTAGCCCGCGAGTTGGGGGAGATCGGCGACGACCCGGCGAAGATTGAGGATTGAATGACTACCGGCCTCGTTATCAAAGACGCCGTGACTCCCGACTTGAAGCGCAAGGCCGCTTCAATCCGAAACTCTGCGCCGATACTGCGGGCCGGCGCTCAAGAGATTGTCAACATCACGGTTGAGGCATTCACAAACCCGGCGTTGCGGATTGCGAGCTGGCCGAAAAAGCGCGACGGTCGGCCCTCGGTGCTTTTCAAGACGGGCGCGCTCAAGCACTCAATCCGCGTCGGCGACGTTACCAATAGCGCCGCGAGCGTCGCGTCAGATCGGCCTTACGCCGCCGGGCACCAGCTCGGCACCAAGAAACTCCCGCGTCGCCCGTTTTTCCCCTTTGACCCGGAGGGCAATCTCGCGCCGTTCGCGCGCGCTCGCGTTAATAACGTGATGCAAGCCAAGGCCGACAAGTTGCTCGGATTGAAATAGCCCCAGGTCTCCCGTTTTCCTCTCTCCCGACCCTTTTCAACTTTCCGTTTTTTCCCTTTCCTAGAAAGGGAGACGCGCCCGGGGCGCTTCCTATAGCGTGGCGTCACTGTGAAAAACGAGACGCGCGCAAAGCAAATTCTGGCAGGCAACTTTGTTCCGCTTCTCGCTGAAATCCCCGTAACACTCCAAAACAAAGGAGGGCAAAATGTAGAGTTACCCTCGCGGCTCAAAATCTTGCATTGGGGCGACAACGTCGCGCGCGATGGCAAGGTTTACAAGGTCAACGAGGTCACGCTTGCGAGCGTGCCTCGCAACCAAGCGGCGCTTGGCTTCGACCATGTCCAGATTGATTTTCAGCACCAGACCGTGCCCGGCTCGCCCTTTTACAAAGAGCCTCCCGTCAAGGTCGCGGCCAGCAAGGCCGGCGTTGAGGTCGTCGAGGGCGAGGGCGTTTACCTCTCCGCGATTGCTTGGACGCAAGACGGGAAAGAATTTTCCGCGAGTTATCCCGACGTGAGCGCCACACCGTTTGTGGACAAGGCCGGCAACGTTTTGTTTATTCACTCCGCCGCGCTTTGCCCTCAAGGTCAAGTCGAGGGGATCACCCTCGCCGCCTCCGACGTGCTCGCCTCGTTGCAACAATCTCTCGCCGCCGACGCGGCGGAAACGGCGGAAGAAACCGCCGCGCAGTCAACCCCAACCCCGCCGCAAGCTCAACAGATCGAAAGGCCCGATAACATGGATTATAAAAAACTCATTCTGGCGCTCGTCGCATTGCCGGAGACGGCAACCGACGAGGAGATCAAAACCGCGCTCGCCGCGCTCACAACCAAGCTCTCAAAGCTCGACGGCATGGACGCTGCCGAGGTCGCGGCGCTCTCCGCAAACGTCGTCAATCTTTCGACAGAGGTCGCGAGGATTGAGCGTGATTCAATCATTGCCAGCGCGACCGCCGCCGGAAAAGTTATCCCGGCTTGCGCGCTCCCGGACAAAGACGGCAAGGGTGGTTATCCCGTCGAGCAGCTCCGCACGCTGGCCGCCGAGTTGCCGGTCACGGTGCCCGTCAACGGGCACAACGTTGACGGCACGCTCGCAACCCTCTCCTCCTCGGGCGCTCTCGCCGACCCCGCCGGGGAAAGTGTCCGCAAGACTCTCGGCATTAAGCCGGATCGTTGGGCGAAGCGCTAAACCGTCACGCGAGAAACACTCTCAACCAAGGAAATCAGAACCATGGCACCTTCAACACAATTCAGAACCCCCGCGACAGGATCGGGCAACGTCGTTTCGCTTCCCGTCAAGGCGACAACGAAAATTTACGGCGGCTCAATCGTCGCAATCAACCCGGCGGGAGACGCTCTCCCCGCTGCCGATACTGCCGGCCTCCGCGTCGCGGGCGTCGCGCAAGGCGACGTTGACAACCTCGCCGGGGCCGCCGGAGATGAATATGTCCCCTGCGACCGTCGCGCCGTCGAGGTTGACAACTCGGTAGGCGACCCCGTCACGAAAGCGGATATGTTCAACCCCGTTTTCGTCGAGGATGATGTCACCGTCAACAAGAGCGGCGGCTCGAACAAGATCAAGGCCGGCGTCATGATCGGGCTCAACGCCGACGGCTCTAAAGTCATCGTTGACTTTGCACTCGCCTCCGTCGCGCCCGACCTCGCCGAGGAAAGCTCAAGCTAAACCGCAACGCCGCAACACAATTCTCAACAAAGAAAAACAACCGCAGCAGCTAACAGGAAACACGCAACATGATTATCAACCAAGCATCCCTCCGGGCCCTCTTTCAGGGTTTCCGGGTTTTGTATGACGACGCCCTCGACGCCGCCAAGGCCCGCTGGCCCGAGCTGGCAATGGAGTCACCCTCCAACAACATGCAGGAAGTGCACGCGTGGCTCGACGCTATGCCTGGCATGAAAGAGTTGATCGGCGAAGTGATGCCGTCGCAACTCTCCGCGAGCGACTACGCCATCAAAAACAAGGAGTGGGAGAGCACCGTCCGAGTCAAGGAGACCGCAATCCGGTTTGACAACTACGGGGTTTACAATACCGCTTTCTCGTCCCTCGGTGAAGCGGCGGCGTATCACCCCGACGAGTTGCTTGCCGGCCTCCTCTGCAACGGGTTTCTCGCGAAGTCGCTAAGCTATCTCGGCGTGCCTTTCTTCTCGGCGAATCAGAAGCTTGACGCCGCCGGCAAGTTCAAATTCACCAACTCGACCGACGCGCCGCTCTCCGCCGCCGCTTACGCCACCGCGCGCGCCAACATCAAGAGCCGCGTGAACAAGCAAGGGCGCTCCATGAACCTCGGGCGCAAGCTCAAGCTTGTGGTCGGGCCGGATAACGAAAAGACCGGCCTCGACATTCTCGTAGCCGAGAATCTCCCGGGCGGAGGCTCTAACGTGAACAAGGGAAGCGCTGAGCTTATGGTGTGGCCCGCGATTGCGGCTTACAATCCGGCGGCTTGGTTCTTGGTCGAAAACGGAACGGTGGTTAAACCGTTCGTTGTGCAATTCGCGCTCAAGCCGACGCTGCAAGCGTGCAACGCTGCCGATAGCGAGGTCGTGATGCTCAAGCACGAATACATCTACCAAGCCTACGGCATTTACAATGCCGGATACATGTTCCCGGAGCTTGCTTACGGCTCGACCGGCGACGGGGAGGAGAGCTCCGAGTCCTAAACACTATCCGACGCCCCGACGGGCAAAGGTAAACGCGAGCGGGGCGGTCGATGGTAGCTCGACCGCCCCGTTTCGTTACCGGAGAAAAACAACATGGAACCCTACATCACGCGCGCGCAATTCTTGGGAATTATCCCCGACGCTTACATCGTCGAGGCGCTCGACGACGACGGCGACGGCGTCGAGGATGAGGGGCTTTTCGATATAGTCGCCCAAGACGTGGCGGACAAAATCCATGGCTTGCTTGGCGGTCGCTTTACCGTGCCGTTTACGGGCACCGTCCCGCCGGTCGTCACCTCGGCGGCAAAATGGTTTTTCATCGCGCAAGTTTACGGGCGGCGCGGCGTGCCGGAGCAAAACCCTTACAAGAAAGAGGCGGAAGCGTCGCTTGAACTCTTGACCGCAATCGGGAAAGGCGAGGCCCCGCTCTCTCCCGCCGTGCAACGCGCGCGGCCGCCCGTCTCTGTTATCACGCGCCCGGCGAAAACTGTTTTGAGCAACGGAGGCTTTCTCGCGTGAGCGCTCGAAACTTTCTTGAACCCTCCGACCTCGTCGCTTCTCTCGCGACGTGTCTGGAATCCTGGGCGGGGCCGCTCAAGGGAAAGGTTCAAGTCTCTCGCGACGGTTTCGACCTCTTGCAGCTTTTGATTTTGTCGCCCGTCGGCTTTCTCGTGCTCGTGCAATGGGTCGGCGACGAGGATCAAACCGGCGAGGATCACGCCGGCATTGTAACAAATCATTTCAAGGTTGTGTTGTCGCAAGGTCGCGGCCTCAACGTGAAGCCCGGCAACAATCTTATAGCCGAGCGCTCAAAGATGCCGCCGCTTTACGCCCTTGTTTCGAGCTGCCGCGCTCACGTTTGCCGCTTCGCATTTTCTGATCCCGTTGACGAGGTCTCTAGCGTCTGGCCGGCTTACAAAGGATCGTCTCCGTTTGTTGCGCCCGACGGCGCGGCGCTCGACGCGCAAGAGCTTCGCTTTACTCTCGAAACCGCTATTGACCTCGGCACCGAGTTACCGGAGGCGTCAAGCTCCGTCTCGTCAAGCTCGGGCGAGCCGACCTCAGAATCAAGCGGGGAGGTTTCATAATGACCATTGCCGGAGTTACCATTGCGGGAGATCGTCGCGGCTCGTGGGGCGCGGGCGGGCTTTTTACTTGGCTCGTTGGCGGCGTTGAACATACCGCCGTTATTGTCAAGACGGGCCGCGCTACCGGAGACGGCGAGGAGGTCGTTGTCCCGGGTAGCGTCGGCGTCTCCGTCGCACACGCGCTATTTGACGACCGCGACGAGGCCGAGGTTGATATCACTTGGCGCGATAATGAGGTTTACCCCGCGCGCCAGAATCCCGCGACCGTTTGCGGGATCGAAGCAACCGTGGTCAAGGTTGAGAACACTTGGGAAAACAAAGGCGTGCGCGGTTGCCGCGTGACAGTGAAAGGCTATGACGCCGCCGCCGAGGCCGCGACCTCAAGCGAAAGCTCCGCCGGATCGTCGCCGGAGAGCGGCGAGACCTCGGCCAGCTCCGCGCCGGCCTCAAGCGAAAGCTCCTCCGTTATCAGCGCCCCGGCCTCGTCGAGCGCGCCGGTCTCGTCGAGCGCGCCTCCGTCGTCAAGTGCCCCGGCCTCTTCGAGTGCTCCGACCTCGTCGAGCGCCCCGGCCTCGTCAAGTGCCCCGGCCTCGTCAAGTGCCCCGGCCTCGTCAAGTGCCCCGGCCTCTTCGAGTGCCCCGGCCTCTTCGAGCGCGCCGGCCTCTTCGAGTGCCCCGGCCTCTTCGAGTGCCCCGGCCTCTTCGAGTGCCCCGGCCTCGTCGAGCGCCCCGGCCTCGTCGAGCGCCCCGGCCTCGTCAAGTGCCCCGGCCTCTTCGAGCGCCCCGACCTCGTCGAGCGCGCCTCCGTCGTCGAGCGCTCCGGCTGGCCCTTGGCGAATCACGAGCGGAATGTCAATCGGTGTTGACCCTGACAACCGAGGAAGTAATTACGCTGAAGGCGACGTAATACAGATTGACGAAGGAAGCCCCGAGGTGCCAGCAACCGGGATTGCTCACGTCAACGGCGAGGGAGGCGTTGACTATTGCACATTTTACCCGGGCGAAGGTTGCGAAGGCGGAAACTATCCCGCGAAACTCCCCAATGGTAGTCATGCAACGATTGCCCTCTCGGGAGCTGGTAGCGGATTGAAAATTTTAACCGGAGACGACGCTTGGGAGTTGATTGTCTGAGGTCGTTAATCTTTTAGAAGTCCAACTAGAACCCAAAGAAGGAAAAGACAACATGGCACCCTCGACAAAATACCGCACCCCCGCAACCGGCCCCGGCAGAGTGTTAGCGCTCCCGGTCGCGGCAACGCTCGAAATTTTCGGCGGCTCACTCGTCGCGCGCAACGCGGCGGGCAACGCAATCCCCGCCGCCGACTCCCCCGGCCTCAAGGTCGGCGGCGTCGCGCAAGGCGACGTTGATAACCTCCTCGGCGCTGCCGGCGATGAGTTTGTGCCTTGCGACCGTGGCACGGCGTTGCTCAACAACTCCGCGCTTGACCCGGTCACAAAGGCCGACGCTCTCAACCCCGTTTTCGTCGAGGATGATGTCACCGTCTCGCGGTCTGGCGGCGTCAATCGAATTGTCGCCGGTATTCTCCTCGGAGT
>JAQVVK010000006.1:0-9401 GCA_028698975.1 Victivallaceae bacterium | reverse complement strand
TCGGAGTTTCCGCCGACGGTTCGCAAGTCGTCGTTGATACCGCGCTGGCCCCGGCGGTCAAACTCCCCGCCGTCGTCGAGTCGTCAAGCGAAGAGTCGAGCGAGCCCGCCTCGTCAAGCGAGCCGGTCTCTTCGAGCGCGCCGGTCTCTTCGAGCGCGCCGGTCTCTTCGAGCGCGCCGGTCTCTTCGAGCGCGCCGGTCTCTTCGAGCGCGCCGGTCTCTTCGAGCGCGCCGGTCTCTTCGAGCGTCGAGTAACCTTTCACCAAAACACCCAACAAGGAAAAATCAGATATGACCCCTAACGCCTCGCCGAAAATCACACCGCGCGCCGCTCGTGTCGCGGCCCCGCTCCGCGCTTCCGCTCCTCTCACGTTGACGCAACCCTCCGGCGTTTCAATCCGGGGCGACCGCCACGTTTCTTGGGGCGCTGCGGGATTGTTCACTTGGACAAGCGGCGGAATTACCTACACCGCCGCAATCGTCAAGAGCGGGCGCGCGACGACCGACGGCGAGGAGACGACCGTTGCCGGTAGCGTCGGAAACACGGTTGACCATATCCTCTTTGACGACCGCACCGAGGCCGAGGTCGAGATCACTTGGCGCGATAATGAGGTTTACCCGTCGCGGCGCGACGTGGCGACCGTATGCGGCAAGGCGGCCTTTGTTACCAAGGTTGAGAATACTTGGGAACAAAAAAACGTGCGCGGTTGCCGCGTGACCGTGAAAGGCTACGCGGGCGTCAATTACGGTGTGAGCCCGGAGGGGTCGAGTAGCTCCGCGAGCGAAAGCTCCGCGAGCGAAAGCTCCGCGAGCTAAACCAAAGGCACCATGCAAAAAGCTACCACACCAAAACAATCAAAACCCGCAACCGCCCCAGGAGTCGGCCCCGGCGGTTTCACGCCCGAGGAGTTGCGGGCGCTTGTGCCAACGGGCGGCGGCGACCGCGACAAAACTCCAAGCGCCGTCTTGGCGGCGTGGTGCCCGCCGATTAACACGGCGGGAGCGTTTGAGCTGAAACCCTACACGGCGCAGCACCGTCTTATTTTGGAGAGCGCCGGCTCGCCGTTTGTGAAACCAAACGCCAAGGAAAACGAGGAGATCACCTACGCGGAAATTGCCGCCGCAATCTATACGCTCGGCCAGACCGGCGAGGCTCTTTATGACGCCGGCCCGCTCCCGCCCGCCGAGTTGTCGCGGCGCTTCGCGGTCATTCTCCAAAAAATCCCCGGTTGTGACTCGGGCCTCGCCGTGATTCGGCGCGAGATTTGCCGGCACCTCGCCAGCTCGACCGTGACGATTATCAACCCGGGCGACGCTCCCAAGGATACCGCCGGCCCTTTAGTGGCGAGCCTCGCGGAGGAGGCGAGGCAATGGACTCCGGCTGCGGCTGGCTCTTGACCATTATTGACCGCTTCGCTTGGGAATATAAATGGGATGAAAGAAAAATCCTCACGACACCCCTCGCGAAACTCTTTGCGTTGCTCGTCGCGGCTAATTGCCGGCGCGGGCAATCCCCAAGCGGGCCGAGCTATGAAATGCAAGATCGGCTCGACGCAATCCATCACGCTCGACCCGTTTAATGCGCGGCGCTTTCGTCTCTGGATGAGCGCCCCGTTGTCACTCGACCCGGCCTACAAGGCACCATGACAAAAATTGAATATCTCTTGACGCTCGAAGCGAGCAAGTTTTCCTCCGCGCTGGCCGGCGTTTCCGGGGCGGTCGGCAAGAGCACCTCGTTTATTGAGCGGCACCTCGGCGCGCTCGCGGCAATCGGCGGCGTTTCCGTTTCGGTGGGCGGCATGGTCGCGGGCCTCAAAAACGCTTTCGACATGGGCGACTCGCTGAACAAGTTTTCGGCAATGACGGGGCAGACAATCCGAAACTCCGCCGTGCTCAAGCAAGCGTTTAAGGGGATCGGGATGGACGTTGAGGAGGCCGCCGGAATATTTGCAATAATGCAACGGTCGCTCGCCGGCACCAACGAGGCCGGGCAACCGACGAAAGACATTTTCGAGAAACTCGGCCTCGACGTTGCGAAGCTCAAGACGGCGAGCGGCCCGGAGCAACTCAAAGCGATTACTGCCGCACTCGCCAAACTCCCCGAGGGCGCAATCCGCGCGCAAGCCGCCATGGAAATTTTCGGGCGCTCCGGCACGCGTATGCTCGAAATGGTGAAAACACCCGGTCTGATTTCCGGGAAGCTGTCCGCCTCCGCCGAGTTGCTCGCGAAAAACGCGGAGACGTTCGAGCAAGTCTCCAAGTCTCTCGAAAAGGCCGGCGCAGTCTTGAAAACGTTTTTCGTGGGAGCGGCGGCGGGCCTCGCGCCCGTGTTGCAACCGATACTCGACAAGATCACGAGTCTCGATTTTTCCTCGTGGGGCCTCAAGGCCGGCACGGCACTAAACGCCGCCATCGGCGCTTTCAAGGCCGGCGAGCTTTCGTCGTTACTCGGCGCGGGCTTCGAGGTCGCGGCGCTCAAGCTTCAAGGCCCGCTCTTGTCGGCGGTCAATATCGCCGTGGCGGGGTTTTCCGCCGGCATTGTCGCCGCCGCCGTCGAGGCGGGGAAATTGTTGAAAGCCGCGATTGAAGGAGTCGGATCAAAAGCAATGGCGCTCGCGCACGGTGAATTTATCGAAGGGGGCGCGCGGAACCTTGAGACAAACAAGGCCGAGTATGGAAAGCGCGTTGCCGCTGGCGACGAGCTGGCGGACGTGGTCAAGTTTCGCAACGTGCTCGGGTTGAAAACGGGCGGCACCGAGGAGGCCGAGGCGGCGCTCAAAGCGGCGGTCGGGCAAGTCGGAAGCTATCGCGAGTTTTTGTCCAAGCGGCAACCCGGCGCTCAAGAGGCGACGCAAGCCAACGCGGAGGCTTACATCTCAAGTGTCACCGGCAAAATGCAAGAGCTGAGCTATCAGCAGTTTTCCAAAGTCCAGGTTGACCCGGCGACAATCGCAAAAGAGGCTGCCGCCTCTATAGGAAATGTTGTTGCCGCCGCTTTTAAGGCCGCCGAATTAGCCCCGACAGCGCTGGGGGCAAACGCTTCCAAGATCACCGCCGCCGAGGGCCGCTATAACGAGAAGCTCGCGAAGTATCAATCCCGGCCAAAAGAGGGCGGAGACACCGGGGGCGAAGCTCAAGCGGCGGGAGGTCAAACCGCGTCGGAGAAAACGAGAAAGCCGGAGGTTGACAGCTTAACGCGCGTCGGCCTTTTCGTCGCGAACACTTCAAACGCCGTCGCAACGGATTTTCTCCGGCGCACAACTGAGAACACACAAAAGGCAAACGAGATTGCCTCCTCCGTGCTCGACGCAATCAAGAAACTTTCCGACCGGGGTATAACTGTTAATTTGCAGGAGGGCTACGCGTGAGCGATAACGGGATTTCACACCGAGGCGAAGGCGCTCTTGTCGAGGCGGCAGACTCTCCCGAGTTTGGGGGAAAATACGACCTCTCGAAAAGCCAAGTCAAACGCACTTGCAAGCGGACATATAACGCGGCGCAATATGCGACCGTGCTCGCGGCGCGGGAAAAGATTTTCGAGGGGCAAAGCATCGGCGGCGTTGAGACTGCAATCGGCGGGAGGGTCACGGCCCGCGCCGGTTTTTTTGTCGTCGAGATCGTTGACAGCCCGGAGGCCGGCGGCAAGGGAAAACTCGTCGTCAATTTTGAGACGCTCCCGCAGTCGCCGGAGTCCGGCGAAGAAAGCTCCGGCGCAAGCTCCGCCCAAAGCTCAAGCTCAACGCCGCAGCGAAAAAATACTTACGGTTGCGAGTGGGAAAAAATAGAGGTGCCGGTCGAAACCGCCCCGTGCTTTTCCGATATTGTGGACGATACAAAGGCCCTCGCCTTGGTCGAGCAAGCGCTCAACGCCGCAACCGAAACGGAGCGGGCAAACAAGGTCGAGGAGATCGGCCAGCTCTCCAACTCGGAAAGCGCGCTCAAGCTTTACGCGAAGAAACTCAAGGGCACAACTCACCGAGAGGTTTTTTATCCGGTCGCGGAGCAAACGCTTTACTATCTGAAAGAAACCAACTACGCGAACCCCGCGCTTGACAGTTGCGGACAGATCGAAACCCCGCCGAGCGAAACGGGAGCGCCGGGCCCGTTTACATATCGCCGTTGTGCGGACAAGATTTTCGATGATGGGACTTGGTTGCAACGGACGCAACAATGGAAAGGCTACGAGTCGATTGACATGGATTTATACGGCTCGTTGGCGATTGCCATGCGCGAGGCGACGCGACTTGAGGAGTTGTTGAAAAACCGCCCGTTGCTCGCCGCGCAACAAGCAAACGCGCCCGCCGGCCTTAACCTCCAAACAATCGCCGCCGACAATCTCGGCTCGTTGAAGCGGTGGATTGAAAAGGAAACCCTCCGCGTGAATCGTCTTGCGAAAAAGGTTTTGTGATATGGCGCAGCTACCGACCGAGCCACAACGCGGAGAGCGCCCCAAAGCCGAGACGATTGCCAAACTAATCCGCCACGCAAAAGCGTCTCAGATCGTCAACTCCGTTGACATTGTCGCCATGCCGGGGCCCGGCGGAACCTCGCTTTTGCTGCGCGACCGTTCGCGCTCAAACTCGAAAGAGGAGGCGCGTTTTCCGTTTCAGGTTTACCAAGCGCCCCCGGAAGATGGCGGCGACAATTCGGACTTGTGGCGAACGTTTCAAGTGCACGAGGGCAAGGTTGCTTGCAAATCGCCAAGCGATAGCGACAGCGCCGACGAGCCTTTGAGGATCACCGCGCCGGCCAACTCCGACAAGTATTATGTCTGGCTTCAAATCTCTATTCGGTCGGGAGGATTAAAAGAGCCGGTTGTCGAGAGCGTGACAATCAAACACGGCGACGACCCAAAAACGGAAGGGTGGGAAAAATTCCCGAGTCAAGACGGCGTTTCCGATTGGAACCAAACCGAGGCGTGGAACGTTTTTATTGTCCTCGCCACTATCACGACCGGGCAAGACGAAACGCAAGAGCTTACAATCCGCCAAAACGTTAGAAGTGATTTGACGGTGCAGCTTCCCGTTGACCATGTTCTCCCGCTCAAGACCGGGGGCATCCGGGTATATAAGAAAATCATTATTTTCGGGCCCGACAATTACGTTGAATGCCCCGAGTTGCAATCAATGACAAGCTCCGGCTCGTCGTCGGGGAGTTCCAGCGCTCCGGGATCGTCGAGCCAACAAGAAAGCTCCGGCTCGTCGGGCATGAGCGGCTCGGGCGAGTCGGGCGGAGGGAGCGCGAGCCTTATCTCCTCGGACGTTTCGAGCGGCGGCCTCGCGTCGGTAGAGTATCATTGGCTTTATCGTTTCTACCGCCCCAACGGTGCCGCATGGAACACCGTCGCCATGGAAGAGGGCTGGCTCTATACGCCTTACAGTGACGACCCCGCGCACGTTACTCTTGAGTCAAGCGTTGTCATTTCCAACGGCACGACGTTAGGGAACCCGTATTGTTTTGCCCTCAAGGTTGATTGCACCGATTTGCAATCCGCCTATCCGACTTTTCTTGCAACGATTGTGCACGGGCCGCGCGCGAGTCTCGACCTCCAGCCCGAAATCAACTTTGAAGAGCACAAACCGAAATACGGCACGCTTTATCTTGTGCTCGCCGAGGTCACGGCAAACAACGGTCTCCTTGAAGTTTGGGAAAAATGCCGCGACGCCGTTTCTTATCACGAGGCAATCCGGGCGGGCTTTTACGAGATCGGCCTCGTCGTCGGGCGCGTTTACGAGCCGGCGGACGATACCTCGTCAAGTCAACCGTCGAGCGAGCCGTCGAGCGAGCCGTCGAGCGCTCCGTCGAGCGAGCCGGAAAGCGGCAACTCAAGCGCGGCCTCGTCAACGCCCGTGTCGAGCGTGCCTCAAAGCGAGCCGCCGTCTTGGAGTCCGCCGCCTCAAAGCAAAACGGCGATTGTGCCTTACACTCCGCCGGGCAGTCGCAAGACTCAATATGTCGCCCTTTCTTGCGTCGAGTCTCCCGACGTTCGCTTTGAAGATATTGTAAAAATTCATCTTCGAGGCCGGTCAAAAGCCCGCCGAAAAATCGACCGCATTTTGTCTGCCGTATGCGAGCCCGAAAGCGTCGAGGTTGTTTCCTCCGTTCCAAGCTCGCCGGCTATCGTGGGCGCTCGCGTTAGTGGGCGCGAAATTATTGTTGAGGTTGCGCGCGTGCCCGGCCTCCGCGTGCCCGTTTTTGTAACGCTCCGGGTTTCGGGCATTCGCCTCGGCTTTGCTGGCAAGCGGTTTGTCCGCCATACCCTTGAAGAGATGAGAAACAACTCGCAATTCTGGCGCTCGGCAACTCTGCCGAGACGCTGAAAAGGAGGTTGCCCCGTGGGAGAGATCACTTTTGACACGTTACCTATTGACCCCGCCGAGACCGCCGAGCGCCCCAACTTGACGCTTGGGAGCGCGTGCTCGTTTCTGGCCGCCATGCTGCGCGCCTCTCGCGTGGATCACGCGACCGCGAGCGCCCGGCTCGTGATTTGCCGCGCGTGCGAGTTGCGCGGCGTTGACGGTGCCGGCGAGTTTTGCAAGGTCTGCGGTTGCCGCATTTCAAGTGACGAGCGCTCAATCCGAAACTTGGTTGCGTTTACAGAGAATCTCCCCCCGGCGCGTGGCCCGCATTGGGGTTGCAAACACCCCGGGCGCGGGCACGGGAAAGGCTGGCCGCTTCCCCTTGGCGCTCGCCCCGTCGTCGCGCCAGCGCCGGCCATCTCAAAGGTCAAAGCCTCGGTCGAGGTCGAGCAACCGCCGCTTGTGTTTGATAGCGAGGGCGTCGCGGTCGCAATGCGAAATATGTTTCGAGGCCGGAGCGCGTTTTTAATTCTCGGCGGGCCGAGCTTTGGAGAGATTGACGCCTCCAAACTTCGCCGCCCGGGAGTGCTCACCATGGGAGTCAACAACTCGGTCAAAACCTTTCGCCCGGACTTGTGGACTTGTGTTGACAGCCCCGACCATTTCCTCCGCTCGACGTGGCGCGACCCTCGTATTGTCAAGATCGTGCCCGAGAGGCTCAAGCGGTCGCGCGTTTTCAATTCGACAACCTGGAGTTTCGCGGAGGAGTCGGTTGCCGAGTGTCCCTCAACCTTTTTTTATCGCCGGCATACGGGCTTTAACGCGGCGGAGTTTCTGACGGAGTCAACGATTTGCTGGGGCAACGAAAACAACCAAGGCGGAGGCCGGAGCGTCATGCTCGTTGCAATCCGCCTCCTCTATTTCCTCGGCGTGCGGAGAATCTTCTTGCTCGGTTGTGACTTCAAAATGGAGACGGGTTACGCCTACCATTTCGAGCAAGCGCGCGCTCAAGGTAGCGTCAACGGCAACAACACAACTTATGCGACGCTTTGCAAACGCTTCGCCGAGGCCCGCCCGCACTTCGAGGCCGCCGGCTTGCAGATACTCAACTGCAATCCAAAAAGCGGCCTCCGGGCGTTTGACTTTTGCTCTTTTGACGCCGCCCTCGACCTTGTCGCGGGCGAGTTTGGCGTCAACGTTGATACCGAGCCGACCGCCGGGCTTTACGATACGCGAAAGCCTCCCGCCAAAAAATCAATCCCCCGCTCGGCGGCATGGATCGAAGCGCCGCCGATACCGAAAACCGCTCACTTTGTTTGGCTTGGCTCGCCGTTGCCGGCGCTCGCCTCTCAGCTCTTGGCCGAGTTCAAGAGCATCAACCCCTCGTGGAGAGTCAACCTCATAACCGAGCCTCCCGCCGACATGGACAAAGAATTACGCCGCGCCTTTGACGCGTGCGAGCAACTTTGCCAACGGGCGGACTTGCTCCGGCTCGACGCGTTGCGGAGAGAGGGCGGTTGCGCCTTTGACGTGGATTTTGTTTGGTTGCGCCCGCTCGACGAGTTTTGCCATTACGACAACTTCGTTTCGCAAGGCACCGACAGCCGGCTATTCAACGGGGCGATAGGTTTTGCCAAGGAGAGCGCGGCCCTTGAAAGCGTGCTCAACCTCGCGCGAGAGACGGCGCGGAGCGGCCCGCCTTACGAGCGAACCGCGTTTGGCCCGCGCCTATATTCAAAGGCCCGCGACCTCGGCACCCCGGAAATTAACATCGTGCCGAAACACTACTTTTACCCCTTTTACAAGCACGAGACGGCAGTCGGATTTTTGAGAGCGGGCAAGGATAGTCGCGATAGCATGATTGCCGACCATGCGGAGCGATACGTTGACGGGGTTTGGCCCTTTGCCGTGCAACTTTTCGGGTTTCCCGCCGACGCAATGCCTGCCAAGGCCGGGCGCTCCTCGTGGGCAAAGGTCGCAAAGGAAAACGTTGCACCCAAGGGAGCGGAGGCAACCATTTACCTCTTGCTCGCCTCCCGGGCGCGGGCGACGCAATGCGCCGGGGTTGTGTCTGGCGCTTTAAAAACCTCGACAACGGGAAAGGTTCGCGCCCTCGTGCTTGTGGATCGTGACGACCCGCAAAACTACGAGGAGGTCGTCAAAGGCGCGGAGGTTTTGCGGAGCGAGACAACTACGGGTTGTGATGCAATGCGGGCATGTTGGGAAACGCTCGCCGGGAAGCTCGGCGAAAATGATGTTGTCGGAATCATGGCCGACGATGTTCGCTATGAAACGCCGGGATGGGATACGATTATATTTGAAGCCGCGAGCAAGAGCCCCGTGTCGTTGATTTATGCCGACGATGGGGAAATCCACGAAAGAAACGCGACGCACCCGTTTTTGACTCGCCGGTTTATCCGCGCAATCGGCGACAAGCTGCCGCCCGGAGATTATCGGCACCTTTTCCTAGACTGGGATTTATTCGACATTGCCAAGCAAGCCGGGGCGACGCGCTATCTTCCCGAGGTCAAAATAATTCACAAGCGGGGCGCGCACGACGGCACCTATCAACGGCACCGCAAGCACCGCTCTTTTGATTGGGCGGAGTATAATCGCCGAGCGCCAGCTCGGAAAAATCTTGCTCAAGTTGTCCGCTCTTGGGTCGGCGTCTATGACGCCCAACGGGCTATATAGCCCGAAATCCGCCGCACCCTTACCCCTGCCCGGTCTTGTTGCGTGCCTCTGGCGGCGTTTTAGGAGGTCGTTTTTCGAGGCCGGGGCCCGTTTCTGCCGTCTCCGGCCAGATCGTGCCCCCGGAGCGCCCCGGGGCCGCCTCCGTCGAGGGGCGGAAATCAAATCCTAGAGGCTCGCCTGATATGGCGCGTGGCGTAGGCGCGGCGGCCCGTGGTGGGCGCTGGCCGGGCCGGATCGGCGAGCGAGGGGATCGGGAGCGGGGCCCGGATCGGTGCCCATGGCGGCCCGGCGGCGGGGCCGGCGCGGGGTGCCCGCGTAGGCGTGGCGGGGTGCCCGCCAGATCGGGCACGAGGCGGGGCCGGGGCGGCCCGGGGTGGGCGCTGGCCGGGCCGGATCGGCGAGCGAGGGG
>JAQVVK010000124.1 GCA_028698975.1 Victivallaceae bacterium | reverse complement strand
GCGCGGCACCGACCGCCGGCGACGTGAAGAGCAATCCCGGCTTCAAGCATTATTGCAAATTTCTCAAGTCGACCGACAGGCCGCGTTTCATGCGCGAGCTCGCCGCGCTGCCGGGAAACGAAATAACCGAATTCATCCGCATAGCCGATCCGGAGCTGACAACCCGTGATTTACAGATACTGGTGACCTCGCTTTTGGCGCAGGCCGAGCAGGATATCACCCCCGAACGCCGCCAAAACATCATTCGCGGAAACTGGGGGTGGTCGTCAAACGGCAACAACTGTGACAAATTCTTTAATATCGCTCAGGCCATGACCAACCCGATCACGGAAATGCCCAACAACCGGATACGTATTGCCGCGCTGCGAAGTATAATCGACAAACTGCCGGATTCCTGGTGGGCGTGGCAGACGATACGCATGAATTGTTTCAACGACCTGTATTCCTCGGCGAAATTCAATATTGAACTCTATCGCGGCAGCTGGGTTCTGGCCGACATGGCGCAGTTCCGCTGTATTCCGATCCAGCCCGGGCAGCGGCAGACCATTCCGAATTTCGGTGAAATGGCCCCCGAAGCCTCAAAACAGTTCGCCGAGTGGCTCAAGCAGCAGCCCCGCACATTCGGGATCGATTACGCATTAACGCAAATCGAGCAGCCCCGCGACACGACGGCTCTGGTCGGATTGCTCGACCGCTACCGCGACCGGCTCGGCGAACTGCAACCCGGCGTATTGACCTCCATAGTAAAGGGCATTCGCGTAATGGATCAAGCCGGCAATTTGAGCAATTACCGTGAAAAATATCCGAAGGTCGCCGCGCTGATCGATGCCGAGATGGACGGGATCGACCGGGAATTGCTCGATACGGCGCAAAACCTGACCGCCAATGAAGCCACGCACAACGGCCAGCTTTGCAACATGCTGCTCGCCGTGGTGATCAAGCAAATGAATACCGACCCCGACAAGGCGGAAAAGGTCCTCGCCAAACTCCTGAAGTTCTACTCGTACAACCGCAATTATATCGCCGAATTGACGCGGCGCGCCGCCAACACTCCGGAAGCGGTCAAAATGTTGCGGCGCAACGCGATCGAGCCTGCACCGTTCTCCCCGGCCAAGCTGGGCGAAATCATGGCGGCGGAGCTTAAGAAGCCCGGCGCGGCCACCGTCGGAGCGCGTTACCTCGCCGTGCTGGCCATGAATAAAAATCCGGACGACCTTGACCGGCTTGCCCTTTTGCTGCAACTCCCGGAGGCCATGACTGCGGTCGAACTGGATAATGTCGGCAAGGAACTGGCCGGCGACCGGTTTGCGCAGGAGTTCTGCCGGTTCCGCAGCGATCTCCTAAATGGAGCCGCCCTTTCCCGGGAAAGCATCGTCTGGCTGAACCAATCCGCAAAGTATGCCGGCAACGCCAAACTCGGCAAACCGGAGCAGGAGCGTTTTTTGAAACTGCTTAAATCGCTTCCCCAAGACAGCGCACCACCGATCCGGTTATTTGCGGTGGAGCTGGCCGCGCTCAACCGGCGCACCGGCAACGACACCGAAAAAGCCCGTGACGAGTACCTGACGCTCCTGACCCGGATTCTGACCCGGCGAGGCGAGCCCGACGCGGCGGCGGCGATTAGATCGATACCGGGGTTGTCGGCGACGGTTGAGCAGGCGTTGGGTTCGCTTCCTCTGATGGACAGCGAAGACCCGGATGCGTTGCGCCTTCTCGCGGTGGCGGCCGATTATTACACCACGACCGGCGATACCGCCAAGACGGACGAGCTTAAATCATACCCGGAATTGGTCAACCGCGACCGGCTGAATAAATTGGAGAAATCAGGCTTGATCTCCCGTGAAGCGGCGCAAACCATACGCCGCCTTTACCCGGAAAAATAAAAGGTCGACTTTCTTATTTAGTCGATTATAGCCGCCGTTAACGCTAGAGCGATTTATCCAGCTCGGCAGTCGCGGCATGCAAACTCGAAATAGCCGCGCCCATGCCCTCTTTAGCCCGGAAAACGCTGGTTCCGGCCACCATCAGATTGGCACCGTGACGCGCCGACTCGACCACGGTGGCCGCGCCGATACCGCCATCGACTTCCAATTGAATATGCAGCTTGCGGCGCAATATTTCGCGCTTGATCGCCGCGACTTTCGGCATTTGATCGGCCATAAAACTCTGGCCGCCGAATCCCGGCTCCACCGTCATGACCAAGACCAGATCGATCTTGTCAAGCCACGGGAAAATCGCTTCCGCCGGAGTTTTCGGCTTGATCGAGATACCGACCGTGCACCCGGCGGCGCGGATCGCGGAGATCGTTTCCGCCGTGTCGTCCCCGGCTTCCAGATGAAAAGTCAGGTGGTCGGCTCCCGCCTTGGCGAATGCCGCCGCATAACCGGCCGGATGCGCAATCATGAGATGTGTGTCAAACAATAGATCGCTATCTTTGCGGATCGCGCTTATCACCGCCGGGCCAAACGAAATGTTGGGCACAAACGCGCCGTCCATCACGTCAAGATGCAGCATATCGGCTCCCGCCTCCGCCACCCGGGCAATATCGGCGGAGAGCGCGCCGAAATCGGCGGCCAGCGCGATGGTGACACCAACACTTCGGATGTAGTCAACTTGGTAATGTCGCGCATAATAAAAACTCCGTATTTGCGATTGTCACTCGCCGACTGCGGCGCACTGCACCGAGTCGAGATAAAGATTGCCGAGGTGTCCGCCGTGCTGCACCCACAACAGTTTGCCGCCCAGCGTGCGATCCAGAAAATCACGGTCGTTTCCGCTCAGCAGAAAATCATCCCAAGTGTGTATGACCCGGATTTTCGGATTTTTGGCCAGCGTTGAAGCAATGGAGCGCAGACTGCACGCTTTCGCCAATTCCGCCCGGGTGCGACCGGGATACTGCTGCGGTATAAGTATCTTATCGACATAATCGCCGAAAGAGAGTTTGTCGATCTCGTCGTAAAGGCGGTTGCGCTGACTCCACGACCCGTCGCCTTTAAGCAATGGCAGCGGAGTATTCATGTGATAGCGAAATACGACCCCTCTAATTGACATCGAAAGCGACAACGCCGAGAGATAACTCGCCTGATCCTCGGTGAAACGCGGGCGATACCATTGCGGCATGACCAACGCGCTGCCGTTGCGATAGGGCGGCACCGGCTTGACCATCTCGGTCATCAGCACGCCGCCGGCGTCGATCAGGTTTTCGACCGCTTCGTCACGCGTCCAGTTGGTTGAGACTTCGCCCAGCTTGTCGATCGTCGAAAGCGCGCCCAGCAGATCGACCGGCGGCGCGATCGCCACATATTGTGCAATGCCAAGCGTGTCGGATTTCTCCTCGGCGGCGGCAATATGCAGAGCATGCACGCCACCCAGCGAATAACCGGCCAGCGTGATTTCGGGCGACTCAATCAACTTCTGACTCTTGAGTTCGGCCACGATAGCGGCCAGCAGAGTGCGAATCTTACGCACATCGTCCGGCACAAAACCGGGCAATTCGTAATTTCCTGCCTCGCGCATGAACCGCCACGAAAACGCGCTGTCAACAGACACCACCTTGTATCCGGCCAGATTGAACCTTTCACACAAAGCCAATGTACTGTTGGAGTCAAAACTGCCGCCGACTCCCGGCATCACGATCGCCAGCCGTTCGGGTCTTGCGGCATTGCCGGCGGCGGTTTCCGGAGCACTCCAAAAACCGTATTCACAACCCGGATTGCCCTCGCCCAGCTTCACATGGCGGCGGCTCATCTGCTCGACAAAATCGCGGTTGAAGATCGAAAGCCGCATATACCAGTAGTCACGGCTCTGCTGCGGCTTGAAATAAACAAATCGCGTGGTATCGACCATGGTACCGCGACTCATAAATTCAGGCGTCGGCAGCCACTGACCGCTCACGCCGACCGGTTTCGGGGCGGGTTGATCGACATCGTCGGGCTGCGGCAGATCGATGCGGCCGCAATTGACGTCGCCGCGATCTTTCGCATAGGCGTTCTTCGCCCGGTAAAAAGCCATGCGAAGTTGAAGTTGACGCCGCAACGCGGCAAGTTCGCGGAAACTCTTGTAACGGTCGGGACTGCCCTCGACCACGGTGCGGAAAACATCCTGCGCCACCACCATGCGGTTGATCGCGCTGGCCGATCCGGCAAAAGGTATATAGGTCTTGGCGTCGAATGCGACGTCAAACACCCAGCCGACCACGTCGCGCACATTGGTCTGGGCACAAAGCGGCAGCACCAACGTACAGCCGGGGCCGATGCCCCACGCCGCAAACATCTGACCGAAATCCGATTCGGTCGAGTAGAAACCCCACCACTCCCCGGCCGGGTCAAACATGCCGCCCATGCCGATACTGGTGTTGACCATGAAACGCACCGTCTCGTCCCATGCGCCGCGCCACTCGGCCCGGCCCAGCGTGCTCATCAGCCGCGCCGGATACTCCAAATTGAGACATACCCGGTCGATGACTTCGATTGCCGGGCGCGGAAAAATCGAGCAATAGACCCAGCCCGCCGGCCGCGCCACATAATCCATCAAGGAATCGGTGACCCAAAACATCGACCGGTTGAACCCCTCGATCGGGTCTTCGCCGGCCACCTCGGTTTCAAGCATGGTGGGCGTCCACGGCCCCATTTGAACCAAGCCGTCCCGGTCGGCGACCGCGGGTTCGTCAACTTGAGACGCGCTGCGGCAGCCGGCAATCAGCAACGAAAATGCCAACAAAGCAAAGATCGGCGTAAAGCGCAGCCACCGTTTCATCAGCGCGTCTTTCAAGGACTTTTACATCGCCAGCAGTGAAAACACCAGCGCGAAAATTGCGCAGGTCTCAACCACGCCGAGGATCATAAGATAATTGGCAAACCCCTGATTGGTCTCGCCGAAAGCATTACAGCCGCCGGCCGCCGCCTTGCCCTGATACAAGGCGGAAATCATCAGAGCCAACCCGCCAAAGACGCCCACCGAGAGGTAGAGCGGCCAGCTGGTGGCCGCGGCTTCCGCCGCCTTGCCCTTGATAAAGATCATCATCAACAGACCGTAGATGGTCTGCGACAGCGGCGCACCGGCCATAGCCAGGAGGAGAAACGACGCCGGTTTGTCCTGCTGATAGCATTTCTTCCACGCGCCGATGGCGGCGGAGCCGGCGATACCGGTACCCAGAGATGAACCGATGGCGGCAAGACCGATGGCGGCATAGCCGCCGGCGGCGGCGAGCGATTTCATGAGTTCGACTTCCATATCAGATGTCCTCCTGTTTGGCTATGGAATGATTTTTGAACGGACGAAAAACATATCCCCCCCACGTCAAACCGACGTGGTTGGAAAACTCCAAAGTATTGAGCCGCACCCCGTGCACCATTACGCTCATCACGCAGAGCGCGAGATTGAGCACGTGGCCAAAAAGTATCACCAGCACCGTCGCCGGCAGCAGCCAGGGCGATATTTCAAAGAGGCTTTGCCCCATGCCGTTGAAACTGTCGGCGATGTAGAACCCGGCCAGCCCGACCGCAAACAGCCGGATATATGACAGCACATCGGTGAAACTGCCGATCACATTAAACGGGAACTGGAAGATGTCGGCCGGACTTTTCCAGTTTACGTCGGCCGCCACCACCATGGCCAGCCCCGCGCCGAAAAAGAACGCCAGCCAGATGACCGGCATCGTGCCCGGATAGACCAGCAACTTCAATATCAGCACGAAATTCCCCGCCAGCACCAGACACCAGCCGATATTTGCGACAAAGGCTTTGACCGTGCCGATATGAATGGCGCGCCACAGCCGCCCCATCGTCAACTGGGCCAGCGCAAGCACAAAGCAAAGACACATGGTATTGGCGTCCTTGACCGCCGGATCGGTCAGCGCGTTGATCTTGGCCCAGCTCAGAAACCCGGGAAGATGCCGCCCGAACACATTGTCGGTCATCACCCCCCATGCGATAGTGGCGCAGCTCAAAAGCAGCATCAACCGCACCGGCAACGCCGCGGCCGGGCGGTGGCGGAACTTGAACCCCATCCCCAGCGTGGCAAGCAAGAAGACCAGCCCGTAACCGGCGTCGCCGACGATCATCGCGTAAAAAATCGTGAAGAATATCAGCACCCCGGATGACACGTCTATTTCGTTGTAGCCAGGAGAAATACCGAGAAATTCAAA
>JAQVVK010000123.1 GCA_028698975.1 Victivallaceae bacterium | reverse complement strand
GACCCGGTTGATGAACTCCGGCTTGAAAAACTTCTTGGCGATGCCCAGCAGACGGTCATCGAGTTTGGCCGAGTCGCTGCCGCCGTCGAACCCCAGCGTACCGCCGCTGCCCAACTGCTGCGCCCCGACGTTGCTGGTCATGATGATGATGGTGTTGCGGAAATCAATCCGACGCCCCAGCGTGTCGGTAATGCGCCCCTCCTCCAAAATCTGAAGCAGCATGTGCATTACATCGGGATGGGCTTTTTCGATTTCGTCAAACAGCACCACCGAATATGGCCGCCGCCGCACCTTTTCGGTCAATTCGCCGCCCTCGCCGTGACCGACATAGCCCGGAGGCGAACCGATCAGACGCGACACGTTGAATTTCTCCATATATTCGGACATATCGACCTGTATCAGGGCGTCGGCGTCGCCAAACATGAATTCAGCCAGCGACTTGGCCAGCAACGTCTTGCCCACCCCGGTGGGGCCGAGGAAAATAAACGATCCGATCGGCCGCTCCGGATTCTTGAGATCGGCGCGCGAACGCCTCAGCGCACGCGAAATAACACTCACCGCTTCATTTTGGCCGATGACCGTCTTTTGAAGGGTTTCCTCCATTTTGAGCAGCTTGCGGCTTTCGCCCTCTTTCATCTGCTGAAGCGGCACACCGGTCAGCTTGGCCACCACTTCGGCAATATCGGCACGCGAAATCACCGGCCGCTTGTTTTCGCGGTCGTGTTTCCACGCATCAAGCTGCTCCTGAAGTTTCTGTTTAAGGTCGCGCTCGACGTCGCGCCAACGAGCCGCACCCTCGAAATCCTGCTCTAAAATCGCGCTCTCTTTCTTGGCGCGGGCTTCTTCGATACCCTTGTCGGCGGCCGACGTGTCCGGCGGCGGCGTCATGTTGCCAATACGCGCACGGGCGCCGGCCTCATCCATGACGTCGATCGCCTTGTCGGGCAGGAAACGGCCGGTTATATAGCGGTCGGAAAGCCGCACCGCCGCCTCCAACGCCCCGGTGCCGTACTGCACATGGTGATGTTTCTCGTAGGTTTCACGCAACCCCTCGAGTATCTTTATCGAGTCCTCGATGTCAGGCGGATTCACCATGACCGGCTGGAAACGACGCTCCAACGCGGCGTCTTTTTCGATTCCTTTGCGATATTCGTCGAGCGTAGTCGCGCCGACGCATTGCAGTTCGCCGCGCGAAAGAGCCGGTTTAATGATATTGGCGGCGTCCATCGCGCCCTCGGCACCGCCCGCACCGACAATCGTATGCAATTCGTCGATGAAAAGGATCACCTTGCCGGAATTGCGCACCTCGTCGATCACCGCCTTGATGCGCTCCTCAAACTGGCCGCGATACTTGGTGCCTGCCACCATGAGCGGCAGGTCGATGGCAAAAACCTGCTTGTCGGCCAGAAGATCGGGAACCCGTTTGGCGGCGATCGCCTCGGCCAACCCTTCCAAAATAGCCGTCTTGCCGACGCCGGCCTCACCGATCAATACCGGGTTGTTTTTAGTGCGCCGGCACAATATCTGGATAACCCGCTCGATCTCGTCCTTGCGGCCGATCACCGGGTCAAGCTGCCCCTTGACCGCCAGCTCGGTGAGGTTGCGGCCAAACGCATTCAACGCCGGCAAAGCCGCGTCGCCGCCGACCGGCTGCCCGTCGCCCGGAAGCGGCTGCGGCGGCGGGTTGCCAAACGGATTGCCGTCTTGCGCATTCTTGGCGGACGCATTGCCGCTCCCCTGCCCCGGCACGCCCTCGTCGTCGGGGAGATAATCCGGGTCGAGCGACTTCACCACCATTTCGCGCACTTTGGCCAGATCGACATTGAGGTTCTTCATGATACGCGCGGCGGAGCTTTCGCCCTCGCGCAGGATGGCCAGCAGCAGATGCTCGGTGCCGATAAAGTTATAATTCATCGACTGCGCCTCCTGCGCCGCCATGATAAGCACCCGTTTGAGCCGGGGCGACAGCGGACGCGGCCCCTTGATCTGGGTGGGGCCGCCGACGCCGCAGCTTTTCTCGACCTCCAGCCGAAGCTGGCGCAAGTTCAAGCCGAGCGAATTAAGCACGCTTACGGCCACGCCTTCGTTGAGCGCGAGCATGCCGAGCAACAGATGCTCGGTGCCGATGTAATCGTGATTGAACCGCTCCGCCTCCTGATTGGCCAGTAACAATATCTGTCTGGCTCGCGGCGTCAGACTGCCGAACACGTTGTCGTCATTTTTGGGCATATATAATCCTCCTCTGCTCTTCATACCTGATTAATATAATGCTTGTAAGTGAGTTTTCAAGACAGTGCGGGCCGGAGCGGTCTTTTTTCGGCAAAACGCTTGTTTTTTACAGTTCAAGGTGTTATATTAGTAGAAACTGTGTGGTTCCGACCCGGCCTGATTTTGTGGAATTCGGTCGTTATCGCCTCCCCGGAAACGGTTTCGGAGGTGCGATAACGGAATTCCGCTGGTCGGCGGCCAAACCCGTCGCGGGTTTGTCGGGGACGGTCAGAACCACATTCGCAAATCAACGTCTCGAAAGGACAAACTCATGGCTGAAGAAAAGATTGTTTTTCAGTTCGACGGCGACCGCACGATGGAAATCTCCACCGGCAAAGTCGCCAATCTCGCCAACGGGGCATGTGTGGTTCGCCTCGGCGACACCATGGTGCTCACCGCAGCCTGCTTCGGCGCGCCGCGTGAAGGCACCGACTTTTTCCCGTTGCAGGTCGATTACCGCGAAAAGTATTCGGCGGCGGGCAAATTCCCCGGCGGCTACATCAAGCGTGAAGGCCGCCCCTCCACCAAAGAGATCCTCACCTGCCGCATGATCGACCGGCCGATCCGCCCGCTTTTCCCGGACGGGTTCTTTGACGAAGTCCAGATCAGCAGTCTGCTGCTCTCGGCCGACGGCAAAAACGAAGCCGACGTGCTGGCCATGCTGGGTTCGTCGGTATCGCTCATGCTCTCCGACCTGCCGTTTGACGGGCCGATCGGCGCGGTGCGCGTCGGACTTGTCGATGACAAATTCGTCATCAACCCGACCGCCGAACAGATGAAGGCGAGCAAGCTCGAGCTTATCTACGCCGGCCGCCCGGATCAGGTCATCATGATCGAGGGTGAAGCCGACTTCCTGTCGGAAGCCCAGATGAAGGAAGCCATGCTCGCCGCCAACGAAGCGGTCAAAAAGCAGTGCGCCGCCCAGATCGAGCTGGCCAAGAAAGCCGGACGCACCAAGAAAGAATACAAACTCTATCTGGTGCCGGAAGCCATGAAGCAGGCCTTGGCCGAATTCTGCGCCGAACGCATCGAGGGTGCTTGCACGGTTCCGGGCAAGGAAGACCGCATGATCGCGCTCGACGCGCTCCGCGAGGACGCCCGCAAGGCGATCCGCGCCCAGTTCGCAGAGATGAGCGACACCGATTTCGGGTTCTATACCGCGCAGGGTTTTGACGCGCTGGTGCGCACCACCACCCGCAACGTGATCCTGCACAAGCATTTCCGCCCGGACGGCCGCTCGATCGACCAGATCCGCCCGCTCTCCGCCGAAGTCGGCGTGTTGCCGGTGGTTCACGGCAGCGCGCTCTTCTCCCGCGGCGAAACCCAGGCTCTGGTGATCGCCACCCTCGGCAACGAAAAAGACGCGCAGGAATATGACGATCTCAACAGCGAGACCGGCATGGGCGTCAAACGCTTCTATCTGCACTACAACTTCCCGAATTACAGCGTCGGCGAAGTCGGCCGCATCACCGGCCCGGGCCGTCGCGAAATCGGCCACGGCAATTTGGCCGAGCGGTCGGTTTCCAAGGTCATTCCCAAGGATTTCCCCTACGTCGTGCGCTGCGTCTCCGAGATCATGAGCTCCAACGGCTCGACCTCGATGGCGTCGGTTTGCGGCGCGACCCTCGCGTTGATGGACGCGGGTGTGCCGATCACCGCCCCGGTGGCCGGTATTTCCTGCGGGCTGGTGACCGGCGACGACGGCGAGCGGCTTTTGCTCACCGACATCATCGGCGCCGAGGATCACTTTGGCGACATGGACTTCAAGGTCTGCGGTACCCGTGACGGTATCACCGGCTTCCAGCTTGACCTCAAGTTGCCGGGTATTCCGATCGACCTGCTCTGCGAAGGCATGGAGCGCGACCGCGTCGCCCGCCTGAAGATCCTCGACGTGATCGAGAGCTGCATTGCCGCTCCGCGCGCCGACATCAGCCCGCGCGCCCCGCGGCTCACGGTCATCAAGATCAATCCGGAGAAGATCGGCGCACTCATCGGCCCCGGCGGCAAAAACATCCGCTCGATCACCGAAGAGACCGGTACATCCATCGACATCGACGACGACGGTTCGGTCAAGATCATGGCTCCCGACAAGGAGCATCTCGACGCTGCCATCGAGCGGGTCAACGCCTGCACCGCGGAAGCCGAGATCGGCAAGATCTATCGCGGCAAAGTGGTCAGCGTGCGTGACTTCGGCGCGTTCGTCGAAATCCTGCCCGGCATGGAAGGCTTGCTCCACATTTCCGAGCTGGCCGATTACCGGGTGGCCAAGGTCACCGACATCTGTGAGGAAGGCCAGTTCGTCACCGTCAAGGTGGTTGACATCGACCCCGGCACCGGCAAGATCCGCCTCAGCCGCAAGGCCGCCCTCAAAGAAATGGGTGAATAACTCAAGTTCCCATAAAGCGGGGCCATCAGCCCCGCTTTTTTTTTCAGGAAAAGCATAATGAGCAAAAAAGCGGTCATTCTTTTGAGCGGAGGGTTGGACTCCGCCACCGTGCTGGCCATCGCCCGCCGGGACGGGTTCGAGTGCTGTGCGCTCTCCTTTGATTACGGGCAACGGCATCGCTGCGAACTGGAAGCGGCCGGGAAAGTGGCCGCTTCGCTCGGCGCAGCCAAACACAACATCGTAAAGATCGACTTGCGGCTGTGGGGCGGCTCCGCCTTGACCGACGATAATCTCAAGGTGCCGGACGCCGCTGATTCGCACGGCATACCGATAACCTATGTGCCGGCGCGCAATCTTATCTTTCTGTCGTTTGCCACGGCCTGCGCCGAAGCGTGGGGAGCGCGTGACATCTTCATCGGGGTGAACAGCGTGGATTACTCAGGGTATCCCGACTGCCGCCCCGCGTTCATCGAGGCCTTCAAAGAGTGCGCAAGACTCGGCACCCGGGCGGTGGACGAAAATTGGCATTACAATATAAACGCCCCGCTGCAAAATTTATCCAAAGCCGAAATCATACGCCGGGGCATTGAGCTTGGCGTCGATTATTCGCTGACCACCAGCTGTTACAACCCCGACGCCGCAGGCCGTTCCTGCGGACGCTGTGCCAGCTGTATGCTGCGTCACGCCGGATTTGTCGAAGCCGGGGTGCCCGATCCCACTACTTACAGTAAATGAGGTTCTAATGAAAAAACCGGAACTGCTCGCCCCGGCCGGAAGTCCGGCTTGCGCGCTCGCCGCTTTTGAGGCCGGCGCAGACGCCGTTTATGCCGGATTGGCCAAGTTCAACGCCCGTGAGCGCGGCGAGAATTTCACCGCCGACTCAATGGCGCGGGTGGTCGACTTTGCCCACCGCGCCGGACGCAAGGTTTACGTCACGCTCAACACGCTGATCAAAGAAACCGAATTGGCCGAAGTTACCGAAACTTTGGCCGTCTTGCAGGAAATCGCGCCCGACGCGCTGCTGGTGCAGGATCTCGGGGTGTTGCGCATTGCCAGAGAATATTTTCCGACGCTCGAACTGCATGCGTCAACCCAGATGGGTTTTCATAATTCGGCCGGTCTTGCGCTGGCCAAGAAGCTCGGCGTCAAACGGGTGGTGCTGGAGCGTCAGATGACGCTCGACGAACTCCGCGCCGTGCGAAAATCCACCGATTTGGAGTTGGAAGTATTTGTACACGGGGCTTTGTGCGCCTCGCTCTCCGGCGAATGTCTGTTTTCGTCGTACCTCGGCGGTTACAGCGGCAATCGCGGCAAATGCAAACAACCATGCCGCCGCCGTTATTTTTCGCGTGATGGCAACGGTTTCTTCTTTTCCACTCAGGATCTCTGCGGCGTCAACGCCCTGCCCGAATTGTGCAAGATGGGCGTCGATTCACTTAAAATCGAGGGGCGGCTGCGCCAGCCCGACTATGTTTCGCAGACGGTCGGAGCC
>JAQVVK010000122.1 GCA_028698975.1 Victivallaceae bacterium | reverse complement strand
GTCGATACCCAACCCCGAGGCGCGCGCCGCCACCCCGACCAAACCGATTGACTTAGCGGTTTCGGCGGTGACCACACCGGTATTTTCAAAACGGTCAAGCACGCTCGGCTCGTCAAACATCAGATCCAGCGCATTCTTCAATTCGGCCCGGCTGACCGCCAGCCCGGAAAGGAGTTCCGCCGCCGCCGCCGCGTCAAGGTCATAACGCACGCCGCCCGGCACAACCAGACCGCGCCCGAAACGGTTGCCGCAAAGCACCGCGGTGCGATTGAGAAAATCTCCGCGAATCCGTCCGCAATACGACGCCGTCGGCAGAAAAGCCACGTCGCCGGCCAATGCGCCGAGATCGCCCACATGATTGGCGATGCGCTCCAATTCGAGCGCAAGCGTGCGAAGTGCCGTCGCCCGGGGCGAAACCGATATGCCGCCCAGCGACTCCAAAATCGAACAAAATCCAATGGCCGCCCCGCACGAAGTGTCGCCGGAAGCGGTTTCCACCCAGTGCATTGTTCGCGCCTCCGGCCCGCCCGTCAGCAATTTTTCAATGCCGCGATGCTGATACCCCAACTCGATTTCGAGCGAATATACGTCTTCGCCCATGCACTGAAAACGGAAATGCCCCGGCTCGATCACCCCGGCATGCACCGGGCCGACCGCGACTTCATGCACAGCGGCGCCGTGCATGGTGAAGTATTCGGTATCGCCCGGCAGGGGGCGCGGCACGCCATCACGCCCGTGAAAACGGATCGGCTTCAGCCACGGGTGCTTTTGCGGCGTCAAGCCGAACTCCTCAAATATCTCGCGTTCAAACCACTGAAAGGCGGGATTTTCCGCCGTAAGCGACGGATACGAGCCGGCCGCTTCGCTCCCCGCCAGCTTCAAACAATGTTTTTGCGGGTCAAGCAGCACCGCGACAAGCAGAAATCTCCCCTCGCCCTCCGGCATGGCGAAAAACGAAGACAACCGGCACCCCGCCGCCAATGCGTCAAGCAATCCGGTGCGAAATTCCGCACCGCCCAGACGCGGCAAATCCGTCAACCGGGCGTTGCCGCCGTTGGCAAGTTCAAGAAAACAGTTCATTTCGCTCTCTCCCGTTGCTCATACCAAAGCCAGCAATAAGACAATCCCCGCCGCCACCGCGCCGCAAAGCAATATCAGCGGTACGACCCAGAGCCGCTCCGACGACCGGGCCGCCTCCGGCTCCGGCACGACGCTGCCATCCGCACCCATTATCATACGCAGCGCAGCCAGCGTCATGCCGGCAAAAACAGTAAACAGCAAGACCAGCACCGTCGCCGCCAACCAGGGCGGCAACAGAAACAATAGCAGAAACTCCGTCACAAACAACGGCGACGGCGGCAGTCCGCAAATCATAAGTATGGCGGCCAGCCAGAGCCAACTGTTGCGCGGCAGACGCTTCGCCAGCCCGCCCAGCAACGGTATCTGCCTTGTGCCGCAGGCAAGCAGCAGGTTGCCCGCAATCAGAAACAAGGTCATCTTTATGACCGAGTGGCCGCATAGATGCAGCACGCCGAGCAAGCCGCCATTGGCTCCGCCATAGACGCAAAAGAGCGCGAGCAACCCCATGTGTTCCACACTCGAATACGCCAGCATACGCTTGAAATCGCTTTGCCGCACTATGAAGAACGCGGCCACCGCCAGCGAAAGCAGCCCGAGCGCGGTCAATAAATGCGCTCCAAACGGCCGCAAGGGTTCCGGCATCACGTCAACAAAACGCAGTATCGCAAGAAACGAACAGTTGAGCAACGTCCCGGAAAGCAGCGCGGAAACCGCCCCCGGCGCCTCGCTGTGCGCGTCGGGCAGCCACGTGTGAAACGGGGCCAGCCCCATCTTGGTGCCATACCCGGCCAGAATGAAGATAAACGCCGCCTTGAACCAGGCCGGATTGAGCGTACCCCTTGCGGCGGCCACGTCGGAAAATCCCAGCCCGGTATGCCCGCCCTGCCCGGCCACCGCCAGCAGCATGGTGCCGAAAAGTGCCAGCCCGATACCGACCGAACAGATCAATAGATACTTCCACATGGCTTCGAGCGACCGCGCCGACCGGTGAAACAAGATCAGCGGCGCACTCACCAGCGTCGTGGCTTCGACGGCTACCCAGAGCAGGCCGAAGTTACGCGCCAGCATGACCAGCGTCATCGTCGCCAAAAAGGCGAGCAGGCAGGAAACAAAGACATGATCCGCCAGCAGTCCGTCGGGCCGCTCCCGGGTTTCCTGCGCGTTCTTTTCGGCGGGCAGCCAAAACATGGTGTGCACCGAAACCGCCAGAAACAACAGCGATGTCAGCATCAAAAAGATGATTGAAAGCCGATCCGGGGCAATCCAGTCAGCCCCGAACCCGCCCGGTGTTTTCATCGTAGCGCACAGCGCGACCGCCCCGGCCGTATGCCCGGCCGCGCCGCAGAGCAGCAACAAGCGCAGCCAACCCGTACGCCCGCGCAACAACCACGCCGCGCCAGCACAGACCAGCGGCCACCCGATCACCCAAAGCGAAATCATCAGACCAGCTCCTCTTTTTTCCTGTCATCGCGCAGAAGATGCAGACGGTCGGCGTCGATATGCGACAACTCCCGGCTGATATGAAACACCGCGATACCCATGACAAAGATCAATACAAACACGTCGAGCAAAATCCCCAGCTCGACCAGCATACCGTATTCCAGCATCATGCCGATGCCGAAAACCGTGATGCCGTTTTCAAACACCAGAAAGCCGATCGCCTGTGTGATCGCCTTGCGCCGCGCCATGATGATGAACAACCCGGTGAACATCGCCGTAAACGCGCCGGGCGCGGCCAGCATCGGAGCCCCCGGCGAACCGATACCGAATTTTTCGCAGACGTAAAACGCTCCGGCCGCCGCCGCAAGTACGATCAGCAGTGATGACGGATAACCGACCAGAGGTTCGAGTTCGCGCCTTACCGACGCCCGAAACATGGCGCGCCGCAGAAACCAGGGCAGCAGCACCCCTTTCACCCCCAGCGTGACCGCCGCAATGACAAACACCCCGACGCCCGGCGTCGAATCATGCCAGTGCCACATCGCCAGCGGAAACAATCCGATGATGATCCCCTGATACGACGCCAGTCTGATGCAGTGCATAAGACGGCTGGCTCCCGCCATCCAGAAGTCGGTCAATAAAAACAACGCCAGCAAAACTTCACTCAATGAATTCATATTCTCGCAACTCCCCGGAAAAGCAGCAGCACCACCACCGCCATCACCCCCAGACACAACGCTCCGGCGAGCAAATGCGGCACCTTGAGAAAACGGTAACGCGCCATGATCGACTCGGCCACCCCGATCGAAGCCGTCCAGCCGAAAACGCACAATATCTGCACGGTGAGTGTGATCCAGCCGTTCGCCATAACCGGCAGCAGCAGCATCACGCCGAATTCGATCATCACCCAGAGTTTCAACGCGGCGGCATAATGGATCATCGCCAGGTCAACCCCGCTGTTGTCAAGTATCATCGCCTCGTGGATCATGGTAAGTTCCAAATGGGTTTCCGGGTCGTCAACCGGCACCCGGCAGGTCTCCGCAAGCACCACCACATAAAAGGACGCCAGCAGCAGGATCAGCGCGGTCGCCTGTTGCGACCAGACGGCGGACGAAACCTGATTGAGACACCCACCCAGTGAGAATTGCCCGGCCATAAGCACCAATGCGCCAAACACCGCCAGCATCACCCCCTCGGCCAGCATGGAAAACTGGCACTCGCGGCTCGCCCCCATGCCCTCAAAACTCGAACCGGTGTCCAGCGCGCCCAAAACGGTGGCAAAACGCCCCGCCCCGGCAAGATACAAAAACAGGATTATGTCGCACGAAAAAGCGAATGGCGACGGCACCCCCGCCAGCGGCAGCAGCAGCAGCGTCGCCAGCGTCGCCGCCAGCGTCAACACCGGAGCCGCCCGAGACAGCCACCCGGTGACCGAACTGTAAACCGGAGCTTTGCGCAACAGTTTATACATATCAAAATAGAGCTGAAAGAGCGACGGCCCGCGGCGACCCGCAAAAAACGCCTTGACCCGGTTGATAAGCCCCGGCAACAGCGGCGCGCCGACCAGCCCGGCCGCCAGACCGACCCACCAGACCACAGATGCAGAAGTCATTATCGGCCTCCTCCCAAGTGAAACAATTCCGGAGCGAATCCGGCCAGCAGCATGACCGCCACCGCCAGCGTCATGATGAGGATATACAAATGCAGATAGCCCGACTGGAAGCGGTGGACTCTCTCGGCGATGTCGGCAAAAAACAAAAATAACGGCTTCCAAAATACCCGCTCCCCGAAATCGGCGGTCTCGATGTCAAGTGAAGCCCTGGCCGGAAAAAGTCCTTCCGGCGGCTGTATATGTTTTCTCTGCTTCAAAAAGCCGTTGAAGAAATCGGCGATCGGCTGAATCAGCGCGGAGCCGGTGTATTCCATCCGGGCCGAGGGCTTGGCGTACCCGCAGTCCCACGTTCCCGGCGAACGGGTGTCGTGCGGCAGCATCCGCCGCGCCGCCCACAACAGCAAGACAAGTCCGCCGAAGACCAGCGAAAAGAGCGCATTCCCGCGCAGGATCGCCCCGGCCACTCCGTCCATGCCGGGCAGAAACGGCGCAGCCAGCGGCATGGCCAGCGAAAGCACCAAAAGAAACGCGACCGGCAAAGCCATGCGAATTTCTTCGCGCCGGGCGTTGACCGCCAATTCCGTCCGCGGCAACCCCTGAAAAACGGCGGAAACCGCTTTGGCAAACGCGGCAAACGCCGCTCCCCCGGTCAACGCCAATACAACCGCCGTGGCGAATGCACCTAAAAGCACCGCTCCGCCGCAGTTGGCGATGCCGACAAAACAGGCGGCATAGATCAGTATCTCACCGGTGAATCCGGCAAAGGGAGGCAAACCGGAGATGCCGGCGGAAGCGATGGCGAAACAGCCGCCGGTGAGCGGAAGTTTCTTCATCAGCCCGCCCATCAGATCGACGTTGAGAGTATGCGTCGCCTTAAACACCGACCCCGCGCCGAGAAAAAGCGCACCTTTAAGCAGCGCATGATTTATGATATGCAGATACGCCCCGGCAAACGCGCACTTGCTCATGACCGGGTTGTCCGCCGCCAGTCCGAGGAATCCCAACCCGAACCCCAGCGAAACAATCCCGATGTTTTCCACGCTGGAATATGCCAGCAGCCGCTTGAGATCCTTGCGCACCGCGCCGGAAAGAATGCCGAAAAATGCTCCGGCAAGCCCCATTATCAGAAACGTCCAGCCGTAAACACTCCAAAGCCCGGGCAGCTCCGGCATGAAACGCAGCAACCCGCAAAATCCCAGCGGTATCATCGCGCCGGACATGACCGCCGAAACCGGGGCCGGTGCCGCCGGGTGGGCTTCCGGCAGCCACACATGGAGAAACGGGAAACCGGCTTTAAGCCCGAACCCGGCCGCCGCCAGTATAAACAGCGTCAACTCCATATTATCACGATCGATCGATTGAAACGCGGCAAAGAGCATCAGGAGCATACCGCCCGCCTCGCAGGCCAGCAGATAGATCCACGCCGCGCGCATTGCCGCTTTCGACGCGGTGTCAAACGCCACAAGCACGAAAGAAAAAAGCCCCATCAACTCCCACGCCACGAGAAACGCTATGAAACTGTTTAGAGAAGTCACCGCGTACATGGCCCCCAGCGTCAAGTTGAAAAAAAGCCAGTAAACGCCGGTCCTGCCGTTTGAGTGACCGTCCAGATACCCCGGGGAGTGAAACGCGGCGGCCAGCCCCACCACGATGACCGGCACCCGGAAGCAGAGCAGTCTGGCGTCGCCGCCGTCGAAGAATTGCGCCACGCTCATGATGCCGGCGGCAACAAGCGCGATCGCGCAGGCGGTCAAACCGATACGGGAGGCGAGTTTTTCATTTTTCCCGGCGACCAGCGCGAGCAATCCGCCGCCGGTAAACAAGGCGAGTACATGCCAAAGTTGTATAGTGTCCATGATTGCCGCTTTGCCGAATCCTCTGATTTACATTTTTCATCTTATGGAAAAATATAAATATAGCATTAATTTTCCATTTTTTCAACGGAAAACGCGGTCGATCAGCTAATATATTCAGTCGATTTCACAGATATCCCATAACTTTTTTAGAGTTTGAAAAAAAGAGAACTCATGCTACCTTTTGCTTTACCACAAGACGAAAGGTAAAAAAACATGAGTCCTCAAGAAAATAATATGGCGGTACTTGGTCAA
>JAQVVK010000005.1 GCA_028698975.1 Victivallaceae bacterium | reverse complement strand
CGCCGCCGCCGGCAGCTTTTCCGGCAGCTTCGCCCCGGTCACCTGTTCGGCGAAGCAATCGAGCAAATGCTCCAACCCGGTGCCGTCGAGCGCGGAGATCCTCACCGCCGGCCAGTCGGTTTCCGGCAATGACGCATCGCATGGCAGCAGATCGCATTTGTTCCAGACGGCGATGCCGCGCGCCGGCGCCGCGTCGCGCAATTCGGCCAATTCGGTTGCCGGGTCGGCCGCCGAGGCGTCAAGCACCCAAAACACCAGCTCGGCTCCGGTGATCGCCCGGCGGCTGCGCTCGACCCCCAGCTTCTCCACCGGGTCGGAACTTATGCGCAATCCGGCGGTGTCGGTGAGTTTTACCGGTATGCCGCGCAATTCGACTCCGCACTCCAAGGTGTCCCTTGTGGTGCCGGGTATGTCGGTGACGATCGCCCGGTCGTTGCCGAGCAGACGGTTGAGCAGACTGGATTTGCCGGAGTTGGGTTTGCCGGCCAAGGTTATGGCGACGCCCTCGGTCAATGCTTCGCCAAGCCGCCCGGTGGCGGCCAACGCTTCCAGACGGGTGCGCAGTCGGTCGATGCGCTGCGGCAACGTTTCGTCCCAGTCAAGCTCCTCGTCGGGAAAATCAAGATGGGATTCACATTCGGCGCGAATGGCCACCGCTTCGGCGCGCAATTCGCGCAGTTCATCGGAGAAAGCCCCGGCCAGCCGCGCTTCCGCGCTGCGGTAGGCGAAGTCGCTGCCGGAGCCGATGATCTCGGCCACCGCCTCGGCCTGCATCAAATCGAGTTTGCCGTTGACAAAGGCGCGAAACGTAAATTCTCCCGGCTCCGCCATGCGGCAGCCGGATTTGAGCAATTCACTCAAAACATGTCGCGCCGCCGCCGCCCCGCCGTGGCAGTGCAGCTCCACCACGTCATCTCCGGTATAGCTGGCCGGACCCTGCATGAAGACTGCCAGCGCGGTGTCGCCGCCGCACCGGCCGAGCATCACGCGGCGTACTGCGGCATGCGAAAGCGAGGCGTGCCCCGACCAGACATGGTTGCCGATGGCCAGCGCGTCGGGTCCGGAGATACGCAAAATGGTTATGGCTCCGCCGACGGCGGTGGCCGGAGCCGCGATGTTGTCGGTGGTGTTCATCAGAACAGCGAACCGTCGTCTTTGGGGGATGGCAGCGGATATGCTTCGGTGCGCACCGTTTTGAATTTCATCTGTCCACGCTCGATCACCCAGCGCACCAGCGACGGCACCGGCAGCGTGGTCACGATGGAGAGCACGATTATGGCGTTGAAGAAGTTATCGTCGAGCATGCCGAGGTCGCGGCCGATGGCGGCGGCGGCCAGTGTGGCCGAGAGCTGCGGCACGGTCATCAACCCGGCGCACACTCCGTGAAGGTTGTCAAATCCGACCATCCGCATAGCCAGCCAGCCGGAAAATATTTTGCTTGCGACCAGCCCGGCGACCGTCAACCCGATAATGACCAGATTGCCGGGCGTTGTGAAAGCGGAGAAGTCTGACTGCATGCCGATCGACACAAAGAGAAACGGTACCAAAAGCCCGTAGCCGATGCTCTCAAAACGCGAGATCAGCGGTACTTCGCCCGGCTTGGGTTTGACCAGTCTGGACAAGGCAAGCCCGGCGATAAACGCCCCCACCACCAGATTGACCCCGAGAAATTCGCCGATCAGCACGGTGCCGAGGATCACCAGCAGCAGTATCGGCAAAAGCATGTCTTCGCCGGGGTGAAACATCGAGAGCAGCCGGTTGCCCAATTTATAGACCACCAGTATGGCGATAAGCATATACAGCAGTACGATGAGCAAAAAAACCGGCAGAAACCAGCTGCCGAAGATGTCGGCCGGCATATAATCGAAGATGGACAGTGTTTTGTGGCCGACCGCCACCGCGCCGGCGGCGGCCAGCGTCTGTTTTTTGAGTTGTACGCTTACCGCCAGCAAAATGATGCTGGCCACGTCGGTTATCACGGTCGAGATAAGCACCGCCGCGCCAAAACGCGTCTTGGTGAGTTTGAGTTCGCGGATCACCGGAAAGACGATGCCGACCGAGTGCGAGGCAAACAGCGAGGCGTAAAGCAGTTTGCCGGGCAGGTCGTCAGGCCTGAAATAATTGTAAACCGCAAATCCGGTCACCGCCGGCAGCAAAAAGGTGAGACAGCTCAGAGAAAGCACCGGCAGTTTGGCCGCCTTTATCAGCTTGAAGTCGGCCTCCATGCCGGCCAGCGACATCAGCAGCACCAGACCGAGCGAACCCAATGCGCTCACCAGCGCGTAGAATTTGGCCGAAGTGTCGGCCGGATTGGCTCCGAGGAAGCCCAGTCCGCGTGACAGGAGCGAAATCAGGTCAAGCGCGTTTGGCCCCATCAACATGCCGACCAGAAGCAGCGCGATGACGCCGGGCACCCGGAAGCGGCGCAGAAACAGTGGGATCATGCACATCAACGTCATGCAGGCGATGAAGAGCACCAGAAAGGCGTCGTTGTTCATAACTCTGCTCCCGCTCCGGGTTATTCGGTAAAAAGTCCGCGCCGGGCAAACTGCGGATCGCTGGTCACTCTTATGCCGAGTTTTCGCAATGCCATTTCGTCGCCCGGGGTCGGCATATGACTGGTGTGCATTTCGCAATCGTGCAGTTCGTTAAGGCGGTTCATCGCCAGCTCCGCGGCCGGATTGGATGTCATGCTTACCGAGAGCGCGGTCAAAGTTTCGGCGAGATCCAGACTTATGTAATGGTTGTGGTAGATGTCTTTTTTGAGCTTTGACACCGAGGCGATCACCTGCGGGGAAAGCAGCAACAGATCGTCTGGCAAATTGGCCATTGCCTTGATCGCGTTGATGATGCAGCTTGAAGCGGCATGAAAGAGCGACGAATTTTTCCCGGTGACAATGCGGCCGTCGGGCAGCTCGATCGCCGCGCCGCAGAAGACGTTGTCACTGCCTTTGTCGGGTTGTTTCTCGGCCTGCTTGGCCGCTTCGCGCGCCGGAGCGACCACCCGGCGGTCATGTTCGGAGAGGCCGAGATCGTCCATCAAAAGTTTGACCCGGTCGGCCGGGACTTTATCGCTGGTGCCGGAAGCGTAATCACATGAGTAGCGGAAATAACGGCGGATGATCTCCTGTTTGGAGGCCCCGCACACCGCATCGTCGTCGCAAATGGCGAACCCTACCCGGTTTACACCCATATCGGTTGGCGATTTATACAACTGCTCCGGTGCCATGATGCGGGCGCAGATGCGTTTTACCACCGGGAAAATCTCGACGTCGCGGTTGTAGTTTATAACGGTTTCTCCGTACGCTTCGAGATGAAACGGGTCGACCATGTTGATGTCGCCGAGGTCGGCGGTAGCCGCCTCGTAAGCGATATTGACCGGGTGACTGAGCGGCAAATTCCAGACCGGGAAGGTTTCAAATTTAGCATATCCGGCCCGCACCCCGCGCAACTGCTCGTGATATACCTGCGACAGGCAGGTTGCCATCTTGCCGGAGTTAGGCCCCGGCCCGGTGACGATCACGATGGGCCGTTCGGTCTCGATATAACTGTTTTTGCCGTAACCCGACTGGCTTACGATGGTGTCAACTTCGGTGGGATAACCCTCGATCGGCCGGTGCGTGTAAACACTTATGCCGCGGCGCGACAGCTTCTTGATGAATCCGTTGACCGCCGGCTGATCCTGATAGCGGGTGACCACCACCGCCCGCACCGAAAGCCCCCGTTCGCGGAGATCGTCGATGGTGCGCATGGTGTCGGTGTCGTAGGCCAGCCCGAAATCGGCGCGCATCTTCTTTTGCTCGATGTCGCCGGCGTAGATGCAAATGACAATATCGACTTTGTCTTTCATCAGCTGAAGCAGTTTGATCTTGGCGTTGGGGTCGAACCCCGGCAGGATCCGCGCCGCATGAAAGTCGCCGATCAGCTTGCCGCCGAATTCCAGGTAAAGTTTGTCGTCGAACTTCCCCGCCCGTTCGATAATGGCCTGCGATTGCTCACGCAGATACTTTTCGCTGTCGAAACCGATTTTCATGATATATCAAACCTTAAGAATGGATTATTATCAGTTGCGCATTTCCCCATAAGGGCGCAATTCCCAGCCGGCCGGGGAATTTTGAGGAATTGGCGAGAGGCCGTTTCGCTCCTGCGGCGAACAGCCCGCGAGCGTACACAAAAATGCCGCCGCGGTTAAGGCGGCGGCAGTTTTGAAGACGAGCAACCTCATTTTGCGGCAAAAAGCGTATTGAAGAGGTCGTAGGCTTGCATCTCAAGCGCCTCGAAGGTGACCAGTGCCGCCAGCGCGGCAAAGGTCAGCACTATCACGACGGTGAAGAATTTGCTTTTGAACATGATGGTCGAGCCTCCGGCTGGTTACTTATTCTCCGGCTCGAATACGATGCGGTCGCCGGCCTTGATCTTCGCACCTTCCGGGATGTTGGCGACCGAGCAGTCATCGTCAACCTTGACCAGCTTCACCGTGGCGATGAATTCCGGCGCGTCCCCGCTGCCGATCTCGCCGCGATAGACCTTGAACGAAAGTCCCTCGGTAACTCCCGGATCGATCTCGACCGCCTTGGCCGGGCTGAGCTGCTGCATTACGCGGGTCGACTTGCCGATGTCAAGGCCGATGTAGCCGTAGGGCTTGTCAACCTTGATGACCGACCCGGCGATCTTGCGGCGGGCGTCGAGCGAACCGGTCACCCACGGAGTCGGCAGATCGGCTTCCGGATCAAGTTTCAGCACCTTTTTGATCTCCCCGATCTGGCGGGCCTGCTCGGTCAGCACCTGACTCAACTCGGTGATCTTGGTGTCGCGCACGGAAACCGTGTCTTTAAGATTGCGAATTTCGCCGTTGGCGGTGCGAACCGCGCTGTCAAGTTCGTCGTTGCGGGTGCGGATGCCGGTGACCGCCTGTTTGGCCTGACTGATCGCGCCGCGGTAATTCTGATCGTTGTACCCGAAGTTCAGGTAGTCGACGTTGCCTTCCTTGGCCATGAATTTGATCGCTTCACGGTAGTCGGAAATGCGGTTGGCCAACGCGTTGACGTCGCTTGTGAGCGTGCCGACCGCCTGACCGTCATTGGCCAGCAACGCGCTGGCGTTGACCTGAATACCCAGCGTGCCAAACGCCTGCGCCACTTGGCGCGCCGCCGTCTTGTGCGCGTTGTTTATGTCGGACACCCCGTTGGCGACCGCCGCGATGGCTCCGGAATAGCTTTCGAATTTGCGCAGCGAATCAACCGATACCGCCTCGCGGGAAAAGCCCATTTCCGATCCGATGCGAAACAGCGCGTCGGACAGATCGTTGCGTTCCTTGACCAGCTGGGCGGTCATCTTCTCAAGTTCGGTGAGTTTGCCGGCCAGCTCGGTGTAGTTTTTGTGACTCAGCTCGACCGCGGTAAGTTTCGGCCCGTATTTCGAACCGCTTTCCGCGTCGACCGCCGTCGCCGCCAGATTGATCGCGCTGGCCAGTTTGTTCCAGCCGTCGAGCATTTCGGCGCGTTTTTCAAACAGCAGATAGGCGAATACCGCACTTGTGATTGCAAGCAACAGTATCAGAATACTCAAAATAACGTTCAACACTTTCATCGAAAAATCTCCAACTGTTTTCCTTATGACAACGTTTGCAGTCTTAATACATCGCCAGCTACTTTAGCACAAAAAAAATACATTGTCAAATCGACTTTGACCAACTTTATGCAAATATGTCGATTTTTTTACGAAAAAATGCCTTTCTACCGTCAAAGCACGAATCTTACCCCCGGCAGCGCGGCGATCAAAGACGCCGCTTTGTCCATCGCTTCATGCGACGGAAGCATCACCCGGGTTTTGAGCGTGACATAGCGGCCGGTGCCCGATCGCAGACCGTCGGCGATCTCCCCCGGCTCCAGACCCGCCGAACTCAACACCCCGGGCAGAAGGTTGCGCACCTCGTCGGAACGGGCCGCTTCAACCGCGACCCGAAACTCCCACTGCACCGGAAATTTCAACTCTGGAGCGGCCGGCTTCATTTGCTGTCGCGCTCCTGCCAGTACGGCGAAATGCCCCGCAACTTCTCGATGATGCCGGGAAGCACCTCGATCGCGCAGTCGATCTCCTCGACGCTGTTGTAGCGCGACAGACTGAAACGCACCGTGCCGTGCGCCGCCGTGTAGGGCAGCCCCATCGCCCGCAGCACATGCGACGGCTCCAGACTGCCGGTGGTGCAGGCCGATCCGCTCGACGCGCATATATTGTAGTGGTCGAGCAGCATCAAAATGGATTCACCCTCGATATACTCGAAACTCACCGACGCCGTATTGGGCAGCCGGTTCTGGATGTCTCCATTGATGCGCAAATGCGTGATGCGCTCAAGCAACCCTTTTTCAAGCCGGTCGCGCAGCATGGTGAGTTTGACCGTTTCGGCGGCCATGCCGGAGAGCGACTGCTCCGCCGCCCGCCCGAGGCCGATGATCGAAGCGACATTTTCGGTGCCGCCCCGGCGCGAACGCTCCTGATGCCCGCCGAACAGCGTCGGCGTAAACCGGGTGCCGCGCCGCACATAGAGCGCACCCACCCCCTTGGGAGCGTGGAGCTTATGCCCGGAGATCGACAGAAAATCGATCTGGGTCTTGTCCACTTCGATCGGCAGTTTGCCGGCCGCCTGCACCGCGTCGGTGTGAAACAGCGCGCCCTTGGCGTGCGCCATTTCGGCCAGCCGCGCCACCGGGAATATGGTGCCGGTTTCATTGTTTGCCCACATCACCGAGACCACCGCGGTGTTTTCGTCGATCTCGCGGGCGGCCAGCTCCATGTCGAGCCGACCGCAACCGTCCACCGGCAACAGCACGACCGTGTAACCGCGCCGCTTAAGTTCCTCACAGAAATGGAGGACGCCTGGGTGCTCCACCTCGGTGGTGACCACCTTGGTGCGTCCGGGACGGGCGTTGACCGCCGCGTTGAGCGCGGAGTTGTCGCCCTCGGTGCCGCAGCTCGTGAAGATGATCTCCGAAGCCAGCCCGTCGCGGTCGCGGAACCCGGCTCCGAAAAGCGAGGCCACCTGACGGCGGGCGTGTTCGATCTCGGCGGCGACGCTGCCGCCGAAGCGGTGAATGCTTGACGGGTTGCCGTAGCGTTCACAGAAAAATGGTTTCATCGCCTCGAAAACTTCGGGCGACACGGCGGTGGTGGCGTTGTTGTCGAAATATATTGTCTTATCCATGATCCCAACCGGATTTTATAAGTTGATGTTGTGCATCTATACAATAAACCACTTTTTTTAAAAAAGTCAACCTTTCACGGTTGATAATTACGTCATAATCGGGTAGATTATGCGCGATCATGAAAAAAGACACCGACATATATTTAGATCACGCCTCGGCCATGCGGCCTGATCCGCGAATTCTCGATTTTTACCGTGAAGCCGCCCTGCGGGGTTTTGTCAATCAGGAGGCTTCGCACGGAGCGGCCTACCGTATCCGCCGCGAACTCGCGGACGCCGCCGTCGAATTGGCCGAAGTCCTGAGCGTACCCGGGTGCCGGGTGGTCTGGGGTAGTTCCGGCTCCGCTCTGGCCGCTCTGGTCGGCGGTTCGCCGGTCGTCGCCGGTCGCCGGGTGCTGTCGTCGCAACTTGAGCACCCAGCCGTGAGTGCCGCTTTGCGGCGCGGCGCGGCGCAGGTGGTGATGCTCCCCAACCGCGCCGACGGCCGCATTCAAATGCCGGCCAAGCCCGATGGCGAGGCGGTATTTGAGCTTTTGGCGATCCATCATGTGCAGAGCGAACTTGGCGTCGCGCAGGATTTCGATGGTCTGGCCGCCGCGGCGCGAACCCGCGAGCCGGGGATCTTCGTCTGGTGCGACGCGGTGCAGTCGGCCGGGCGGCTGGCGTTGCCGCATGACTTTGACTGCTGCATGATCTCCGGCCACAAGTTCGGCGCGCCGGGCGGAGCCGCCCTGCTGCTGTCGGAGCGCGGCGAACGGGCGTTGAGGCCGTATGTTGAAAAGGCGCGCCACCTTGATTACCTGATCGGCCGCCCCGACCCGGCGATGTGCCTTGCGCTCACCCGTGCGGCCGGGCTGGCCGCCGGGGAAATGGCGGCCAATCTGCAAAGTGTGCGGTCGCTCAACGCGCTTTGCCGCACCGCCCTGACCGGCATGCGGCTTCCGGGGGGCGGAGTTTTGAAGTTCACGGTTGAGGCCGAAAATTCGTCTCCGTATATTCTGCACTTCATTCTGCCGGGATTGCAGGCGGCGGTGGTGGTGCGTATGCTTTCCGAACTGGGGGTCGAAGTCGCCTCCGGCAGCGCATGCGCCTCGGAAACCCGCGTCTCGTCGCCGGTGCTGGCCGCGGTCGGGGTGCCGAAACGCGACGGCTTCTCCGGCATGCGGGTGAGTTTTGCCCCGTCATCCACGGCGGAGGAAGCCGAAAAATTCCTCGAATGCTTCCGCGCCGTGTTGAAAAATTACTGACCCGGCATTAGATTATATTGTAATTCATCAAGGAGGATTGATTTTATGTTCGGCAAAATTTTGGGTTCACTTATGCTGGCCGCCTGTTGCGGTTTCGCCGCCATTGCGGTCAATGCGGCTCCGGTGCGGATCGTTAAACAGGTGCGTGAGAATCCGACGCTCCGTTTTGACGGCGTGGCGGGCGACCCGGTGCTTTCCGAAGCGATGGAGAGCATCTTGCGCGCCTGCGGCTGGTTTGACCTTACCAAAAACAACGACGCGGTGTACCAGCTCAAAGGAATGCGCTCCGGCAGCGGAGTAACGCTCTCGCTGTCGATCGGCGGAGCCGAAACCGGGCGGTGGACCATCGGCGGAGGCAATCCGCGCACCGTGGCCAAGCGTGCGGTTGACGCGGTTATCGAAAAGAGTTTCAAGGAGTTGAAAGTCAACGGATTCTGTAATTCCCGCATCGCCTTTTGCGCCGAAACTTCGCGCGGCGTGCGCAACATCTTCGCCTGCGATATCGACGGCAACGACATCCGCCAGATCACCAACTTCCGCAGTATGTGCGTCGAACCCTGCTGGTTCCCCGACGGCCGTTCGATCGGTTACTCCAAATACAACCGCTCCGGCATGGACGTGCTGCAAACCACGCTTGCGCCGGTGCGTACCCGGCGGCTCACCGGGTTCCGCGGCATCAACGCCGGCGCGGCGATAAGTCCCGACGGCCGCAATCTGGCGGTGATATTGAGCATTGACCACAAAGTCGATCTCTATGTCATGCCGCTGCCCAACGGCAAGCTGCGCCGCCTCACCAACAGTATTTCGGTGGAGGCTTCGCCGTGCTGGAGCCCGGACGGGCGCGAAATTGCTTTTGTTTCCGACGAGAGCGGCCAGCCCCGCATATATGTGGTTTCCGCCAACGGCGGAGCGCGCCGCCGTCTGCCCTCGATCGGCATTGACGCGGTGACGCCCGACTGGTCGCAGGATGGCGGCATCGTCTATGCCACAAGGGTCGACGGCGCATATACCGTCGCGGTGTATAATATGGCCACCGGAGAGAATAAACGGGTGGTCGAGGAGGGCGGTGCATGGGAATCCCCGGCTTGGGCCGCCGACGGCCGTCAGGTGGTCTGCAAACGCACCGGCGCGGCAAAGTCCGCGCTCTATGTGATCGATACCTGGACCGGGCGCACCCGGCTGCTGGTTGCCACGCCGCACAACCTCTCAATGCCGGTCTGGTCGCCGTGCTTCAGGTAAGGCGCATATGAATCCGGCAAACCGCCAATTTCTTGATTCGCTGGCCCGTCACGGCATGAAGCCGGGGCTTGAGGCGACGCAAGAGCTGATGGCAAAGGCCGGAAATCCGGCCGCCCGGCTTCAGTTTGTGCATATTGCCGGGACCAACGGCAAGGGATCGGTCGGGGCGATGCTGGAGCGCACGTTGCGGGCCGCCGGGCTGTCCACCGGGTTTTACGCCACCCCGGAAATGATCGACGTGCGCGAGTGTTTCCGGGTCAACGGACAGGCGGTCGGCGAAGCGGATTTTGACGATTACTGCGCCGAATTGCGCAAGGTGTGCGACGGAAAATGTTCGCTTTTTGAATTTACCACGGTGCTGGCCGCGCTAATTTTTGCCCGGGCGGGCGTTGATGTGGCGGTGTGGGAGACCGGCATGGGAGGCCGGCTCGACGCCACCAATGTGGTGACGCCGCTGGCCACGGTGATAACCAATATCGCGCTCGATCATCGCAGTTGGCTGGGCGACACCATCGAGGAGATCGCCGCCGAAAAAGCCGGGATCATCAAGCCGGGAGTGCCGCTTTTTGCCGGGGTCATGCCGGAGGCCGCGTTGCGGGTGATCGAAGCCCGCGCCCATGAGCTGGGTTCGCCGGTGCTGGTCTGCGGCGGCGACGCGCCGGAGGCGGTTTACGACCTTTCCGGCGGCGGCACGGTGCAGCGGTTTGAATTTGAGGGCGCGCGTTTTGCCCTGCCTTTGGCCGGCCGGGTGCAGAGATACAACTTTATGTTGACCCAGCTTGCGCTCAAATGGCTGGCTCCGCGGCTTCACATCGACCTGAAACGGGCCGACGCGGGATTTGCCCGGGTGGTCTGGCCGGGGCGTTGTCAGCGCATTGGCGAAAAGCTGATCGTTGACGGAGCGCATAATCCGGATGGACTGGGGGCGCTTCGCGACACCTTGAGTGAAATGTTTCCGGGCGAAAAATTTGTGTTTGTTTTTGGCTCCTACCGCGACAAGGACGCGGCGCGCGGGCTGGCCGAACTCGCCCCGATCGCGTCGGAAATGGTCTTTGTGCCGCTTCACGGGGCCAGGCGGCCGGCGTTTGAGCCGGAGGAATTGGTCAAGCTAACTCCAGCCGGCGTCGCGGCGTCTACTTCGACCGGCGCGGTCGAAGCGGTGCGCCAATCGCTGGCCGCCGGGCGGCGGACGGTGGGGGCGGGGTCATTTGTGCTGGCCGGTGAGTTGCTCCATGCTCTGTGCGGAGATGATTCGACGCTCGATTTGTAGAATGCCGACTCAAAAAGTCGGTTATGCAAAGTCGCACAAAATTGAATACTGAAATTGCATGTTTTTGAATAACACATATATATTTCCCGGGATGCCGGGAAAAGGATAAAACGAAAAAGGACGGGGTTACAGTCGCTTTTTTATTTATATATAGTTAACTTCAGCCTCGCGTACTCAAGTACGCGTCGGCCTTGTTGCCTCATCTAAATAGAAAATTTGACTTTTACATAATCGACTTTTACATAACCGACTTAAAAAGGAGTTTTAATGAGTGATAATCCGATGCAAAGCACCGGCGCACCGATGTTTATATTGCGCGACCCGGTGATCTTCCCATACTGTTTGAGTCAAGTGTTGGTCGAGGGCGTCCTCCACACCGCCGCACTGAAGGCGGCGATGAAAGGCGAGCGTCTGATCGCCGTCTATAACGAACTGCCGACGGCCGAGGAATTGGGGCGTCTGCCGGCCAAAATAAATATCGGGGTATTTGATTTTGAGGGCAAACGCTGTCTGGGGACCGGTGTGCTGGCGCGGGTGGTCAAGGAGGTCAAACTGCCGGACGGCACGGTGAATTTGCTGGTGCGCGGCGTCTGCCGCATCCGTTCGCAGTCGATCGAATCGGCGGCGGGAGTGCTTTTTTCGCGCTTCACCCCGGCTCCCGACGCGGAATCAGAAAACGAGGATTCCGAAAACAAGGCGCGCACGACGGCCATTGTCGGAGTTTTTTCGGAACTCTCCAGCATGGTGCAGGCGATTTCCGGCGAAATGGAGCTGGCGGTCTGCAACGCCGCCACTCCGGGGCGCACGGTGGACATCATCGCGGACGCGCTCGGTTTCAGTTATGCCGAAAAGTTGATCGTGCTCAGCCGTATTTCCATCCGGGAACGGTTGGAATTTATGGCGGTGATCCTCAACCGCGAGCTTGAAGAAAACAAGCTGGGCATGAAGATACAGTCCGAAGTGCATCAGGCGATGAGCCGTTCGCAGCGCGAATTCTATCTGCGCGAACAGTTGCGCGCCGTGCAAAACGAGTTGGGCGAGGACACCCGTTCGCCCGACATCGTCGAGCTGGATAAGAAACTCAAGTCGCTCACGCTTCCCGGCCCGGTGCGCGAGACCGCCGCCAAAGAGATTGAGCGCATGACGATGATACCGCCCTCCGCGCCGGAATACAATATAAGCTACACCTATGTCAATTGGCTGCTCGATCTGCCGTGGTGTGTCGAAACCGAAGACCGCCTTGATTGCAAATTGGCGGCGGAAACGCTCGACGCCGACCATTACGGGCTGGACGACGTCAAGAAGCGCATCCTTGAATTTATGGCCGTATTGCAGTTGCGCGGCCCCAAGGAGCGGCGCGCTCCGATCCTCTGTCTGGTCGGTCCGCCGGGGGTGGGCAAGACTTCGCTCGGCAAGTCGATCGCCCGGGCGATGAACCGCAAATTTGTGCGCATTTCGCTGGGCGGCGTGCGCGACGAGGCGGAAATCAGGGGACACCGCCGCACCTATATCGGCGCGATGCCCGGTCGAATTGTGCAAAGCCTCAAAAAAGCCGGCAGTGCCAACCCGGTTTTCATGCTTGACGAGGTGGACAAGCTGGGGGCCGATTACAAGGGCGACCCGGCTTCCGCGCTGCTGGAAGTGCTTGATCCGGCGCAAAACAACGCCTTTAACGACCACTATATCGAGCTTGACTGCGATCTGTCGCGGGTGTTTTTTATCGCCACCGCCAACATGCTTGACACCATACCCGGGCCGCTGCGCGACCGGATGGAGATCATCAGGCTGGCCGGCTACACCGCGCTGGAAAAACGCGAGATAGCCCGCCGTTTTCTGGCTCCGCGCCAGATCGTCGAAAACGGGTTGACGGGGCATGATGTGCGTTTCTCCATGGCCGCCATCGACGAGATCATCGAGTATTACACGATGGAGGCGGGGGTGCGCGAGCTTGAACGCACGATTGCGCGGGTTTGCCGCCGCATTGCACGCGGCGTGATCGACGGGGAATACGCCGGGGGCGCGCCGATCAAGGTCGACTCCGCCTTGGTGCGCAAGCTCTTGGGCGCACGCAAGTTTTTGCGGGAAAACGCGGGGCTGGAGCACCGCCCCGGCTGTGCCACCGGCATGGCCTGGACCGGTTGCGGCGGGGTCACTCTGCCGGTGGAGGCGGTCGCCATTCCGGGCGGCAAGGGCGAACTCGTGCTTACCGGTTCGCTCGGCAAGGTGATGACCGAGTCGGCGCAGACCGCGTTCAGTCTGGTCAAGTCGCAGGCGTTGACGCTTGGCATCAAGCCGGACTACTTTAAGAGTAACGACTTTCACATCCATGTACCGGACGGGGCGACCCCCAAAGACGGCCCCTCCGCCGGAGTAACCATGACGCTTGCGCTGATCTCGCTTGCCACCGGCAAAAAACTTATTTCAAAGCTGGCGATGACCGGAGAGATCACGCTTACCGGGCGGGTCACCGCCATCGGCGGCGTGCGTGAGAAGCTGACGGCCGCGCTGCGGGCGGGAATCCGGGTGGTGATGATGCCGGAGGAGAACCGCAAGGACGCCGACGAGCTGCCGGAGGAGATCCGCCGTCGGCTCGACATTCGTTTTGTGCGCAATCTATGTGAAGCGATGAAACACGGGTTTGGAGAAAAATAGATGGATCGAATCGAAATTCGCAACCTCGAAGTCAACGCGATAATCGGCACCTTGCCCTTGGAGCGCGAACGCCGCCAGAAACTGCTGGTCGATGTGAAGTTGTCTCTTGATCTTGCGGCGGCCGGTCGCTCCGACGCGCTGGAGGATACGGTCAATTATGCCGAGATCGAAACGCGGCTGGCGGAGCTTGCTTCGACATCGCAATTTAAGTTGATCGAGGGACTGGCGGGGGCGATGGGCAGACTGTTGCTGGCGTATCCCGAGGTCTGCTCCGCCGAAGTCGCAATCGCCAAGCCGGGCGGGGCGCGTTTCGCCGCCGCCGTCGCGGTGGTCATGAATTTTACAAGGGAGGCCTGATATGGGCAATTTGCAGTCGATTGAATTTGATCGGTTTGAAACGAAATCCTTTTCGGTTTGGGGCAAGGGGTGGCTGCTGCTGGCCGCCGGAGATTTTGAAAGCGGCAATTACAATGCGATGACGGTCGGCTGGGGCTTTTTCGGCACCATGTGGGCAATGCCGGCGGTGATGGCGGTGGTGAGGCCGCAGCGGTATACCATGGAATTTCTGGAGCGTTACGACAGCTTCACCTTGTCGGCGTTTCCCGAGGAGCGGCGCGAGGCGTTGACCATGCTGGGCAACACCTCGGGTCGGGCGGTGCCGGACAAGCTGGCGCGGGCCGGGTTGACCCCGATACGTTCCGAAAAAGTCGACGCTCCGTCGTTTGCCGAGGCGGAAATGACGCTCGAATGCCGCAAGTTGTATTGCGGCCGGTTCATCGCCAAGGAATTTTGCGACAAGTCGTTGATCGAACGCTGTTACGGCTCGGGCGACCTGCATAATACTATTATCGGTGAAGTCAAACGCGCGGCCGGTACCGACAAGTACCGGAAATCCGATTTCTGACCGATGACGGCGGACGAAACATCCGAAACCGGCGGCCGGTCAAAAAACCGGCTGATCTATGTGTTGCTCGGCATCGCGGGCGGCTGGTTTGGTCTGCATGATTTTTATGCCGGTTACGACCGCCGCGGTGCGCTGGTGCTGCTTTTGGTCATGAGCGGCGCGGGGGCTCCGGTCGGATTGGCTTTGACGGTATGCGATCTGTGGTTTGAGCGAAAATCCGCTTCCGGCACGGTCATGGACGAGCCGCGGGCGGGTGGGGTGCTCGGTGTTTTGGGCGGCATCGGTTATTTGCTGTTGGCCGTCGGAATCGCTTCGGGTTCTGTCCTTGCGTTGTGGTGGTGATCCTAAAAAAGGGGGGTGCGACATGTTTTGTCCGAAATGCGGTGCTCAGTTGGCGGAAGACGGTGTGTTTTGCAGCAAATGCGGTGCCAACGGCAATGCCGTTGCGGCGGCGGTCAAGCCGCCCAAAAGCCGTCTGGCCTATGCCTTGCTCGGTTGGTTCCTCGGCGGCTGGGGCATTCACAATTTTTACGCCGGCCGCACTGGTTACGGCATTGCCCAGCTTGTACTCACGCTTTCCTGCATCGGCATAATCGTTTCCGAAATATGGGTGGCGGTCGAACTTATCACCGTCAAGGCCGATGCCTCGGGTGTGGAAATGAGCGAGCAGGGCAGCGGAGCGGTGGTCGGATTGATCGCGGCGATACTTAAACTGGTCGGTCTGGCCGGTCTGATCATCGCGTTTTTATGCTTTAGCTTATTTGTCGGCGCGGCCGCCATGCAGTGAGTTGCCGTGCTAACGGTGAATGCGGCGCAGATTTGACGACGGGATATTGAGGCTTTCGCGGTATTTGGCCACGGTGCGCCGCGCCACGGCGAGGCCGCCCGCTTTAAGCATACCGGCCAGCTGATCGTCGGAGAGCGGCCGGGTCGGGTCTTCGTTGCCGATCAACTCGCGGATTTTCTCCATCACCGCCCGGTTGGAAACGGTTTCGCCGTTTTCGCCGGTGAAGCCGGAGGTGAAGAAATATTTGTACGGCAGAACTCCGCGCGGCGTTTTGACGAACTTGTTGGCCACCGCCCGGCTGATCGTGGTTTCATGCAGTTCGAGCTTCTCCCCGACCTGCTTCATGGTAAGCGGTTTGAGAAATTCCACCCCGTTCTCGAAAAATTCACTTTGAGTGCCGGTCAATAGATCGGTTATACGCATGATCGTGCTGCCCCGCAACTCCAGAGCCCGCATGAGTTCGCGCGCCTGACGCACCTTCTCGCGGATGTAGTTGGCCGCGTCCGGCGGCAGCGAGGCGTCGTCAAGCATTCGCAGATAACGCTCCGAGAGATAGACCCGCGGCATTGAACCGCGCAGAGGCACCGCCTCGAATTTGCCGTCTTCGCCGCGCACGATCGCCGCCTCCGGCTGAACGAAATCGTTTCCCGGCGGCACCAGCGTCGAACAGGGGTGCGGCGTGGTTTCGCTCCGCAGCATCGCCAGCCGCAAATTGAGATCGTCGAGCGTGATCCCCAGCTCGCGGGCCAACTGCGGCAGCCGGTTGCGCGCCACATCGTCCAAGTGTTCGCCCAAAATCTTTTCCATCACCGGGTCGAGCTTGCCCCGCCGCTCCAACTGAAGACGCAGACACTCCCCCACGTCGCGCGCCCCCACCCCCGCCGGGTCAAACGACTGTATGAGTTTAAGCGCGCGCTCCGCCTCAGCCAGCTCGACATCGGCGGTCATGGCGACATCCGCCGCCGTACTGCGGAAATAACCCGCGTCGTCCAGACTGTCGATCACCTGCTCCGCCGCCCGCAGCACCGCCGGAGAGGCGACGGCCACATTTAGCTCGTCTTGAAGCTGCTCCTGCAACGACGGCGGAGCGGCCGGAGAATTCATCAGATACTCACGCACCTCGTCCGGCACGCCGCCGGGCACTGTATCGCCGGGCACCGGCAGCTCGTCGGCCCACTCGTCGGAACTTTCCACCGTGCGGGCGTCGATCGCGGCTTCGTCGTCTTTTTCGGGCGGAGTATCGCTTGGCGTCTCCGGTTCGTGTTCCGGCAGCGGCTCGGCCAGCTCCAGCACCGGGTTGGCGGCCAGCTCCTGCGACAGACGCTCCTCAAGCTCCAATGCGGGCAGATTCAGAAGCTCGAGACTTTGCAGCTGACGCGTGGAAAGCTGCTGCTCCAGCCGCATTTCATTGCCGAGAAATTGTCCGATTTCCGCCATCGACCGCTGTATCCCTTAAAAAAACGTTTTATAAACGATTTTGCATTTGCTTTTTCACTCAATAGAATTTAAATTTCAAAACGGTATTTTTCCAGTCGGATACGTTTATTTTTCGTCTTTTTTTGCAATACCGCCGGGAAAGAGGGAGTATATGCTTAAAATCGGTGCGCTCGGTTCCGGAAGCCGGGGCAATTCGCTGGTCATCGAATCAGGCGACGAAGCTCTCGTTATTGACGTCGGTTTCTCTCGCAAGGAGGAGCTGGCCAGACTTCAAAAGGTCGAGGTGCCCGCTTCCCGGGTGCTCGGCGTGCTGCTTACCCACGAACACGAAGACCACCTCAAAGGATGTCGCGTCTTTTGCGATACGCTCGGCATCCCGCTGTGCGCCTCCGGCCAGACCATCGGGTATCTGCGCGACAGCGGCAAACTGCCGGGCCATGTGCGCTCGTTTGAGCCGGGGTGCGGCTTCACGCTCGGCGACTTCGAAGTCGAACCGTTTGCCGTACAGCACGATGCGATCAACCCGGTCGGTTTTGTGGTTTCGGCGGGCGGCGCACGGGTCGGGGTGGCGACCGACCTTGGCGACATCAACATGGTGGCCCTCAGCCACTTGAGCGGATGCGACGCACTGGTGATCGAAAGCAACTACGACGAAACCATGCTGCGAAATTCGGATCGTCAACTCTACTTGAAACGGCGGATATTGGGGCGGCACGGCCACCTCGACAACCTCACCGCGCTGGGGCTGCTCGACCGGCTGCTCGGCGAACGCACCCGGCTGCTTTTGCTGGCTCACTTGAGCAGCGAATGCAATTCTCCGGAGCTGGTCAGGTCGCTTTACAGCACCCGGCTTCACGAGATCGCCCGCGACGACGTCACGATGGGCGTGATACCGCAGGACACAACATTGGGGCCATTTGAAATATGATAAAGAACCGACCGGTCAAGGTGTTCTGCGGCGGATGTCACGCCAAACTCGATGTCTCCGACTTGGAGCCATTCAGCAAATTCGCCTGCCCGGAATGCGGCATGATGCTCCGGGTGCCGATGAAATTTGACCGCTATCTGCTCGAAAAGGTCTGCGGTGAGGGCGGCATGTCGGTGGTTTACCGCGCCATCGAGCCGGAGTTGGCCCGCCGGGTGGCCGTCAAGGTGCTTAAGGAAGAATTTGACGACGACGCGGCCGGGCATCGTTTCATGACCGAAGCCCGTCTGGTCGGCAAACTCAATCACCCCGGCATCATACCAATTTACAACTGCGGCGTGTGCGACCGCCACCCGTTCATCGTCATGGAGTTTATGGAGCGCGGCAGTCTGGAAGCCCGTCTGCTGGCCGAGAAACGGCTGGAACCGGCCGCCTGCTGCCGCTATCTGGCCAATGTGGCGGGCGGATTGATGTGCGCGCATTCATTCAAAATCGTGCATCATGACGTGAAGCCGGGCAACATCTTCATCGACGCGGCCGACGTTGCGAAGCTGGGCGATTTTGATCTGGCCGACCTCCGCGAAGATGGCGACGATCATACGCTTTGCGCGGGCTGGGGGAGTCCGGGCTATGTCAGCCCGGAGCGTCTGCTCTATGGCGGCGAGGATTTTCACGGCGACATCTTCAGCCTTGGCGTGACCATTTACGAACTTCTTTCCGGTCAACTGCCGTTTGGTTTGGAGGGCGAGCCGGAGGAGTTGCTGGAAAGACGCGAGATGAAGATATATCCGCATCTTGTTTCCCTGCGGCCGGAGCTGCGCCCCGAATTATCGAAGCTGGTCGACGCCATGCTCGAATATATGCCGGGTTCACGACCCGACTATCTGGAAATAATCAATGAACTCAACGCCTCGGCGGAGCAGGAATATCAGGACGGCGCGGAAAATGCGTCGCGGCTGACCGGCTGGCTGCTGGGCGGCCGCTCCCGGAGGAAAAAATAATCATGACCATTGCAACCAAGACCAATCTGTCATGCGCCCTGCTTGCGATAATCGCGTGCGGAGCGGTATCCCTCACCATTCTGGTCGGCAGCGAGGAAATGGGGCGTCTGGCGTCGGCCGTCCTTCACGATCACGAACGCCCCTCGCTGGAAGACGCCCTGCCGTTGATTTCGACCGCGGCATTGCTGGTGGTCTGTATCATCGCTTTGACGTTTATGGGCTATCTCAAACGGCGCACTGTGCTGCCGATGGAGCGAGCCGCCGCCTTTGCCGGCCGCTTGGCGGGTGGCGAAGACCCCGCTCCGCTGCCCGCCACCCGCGACGGGGAGACGGCGGAGCTTTACGCCTCGCTGAATCTGGTGCGCGACCGCGAATTGAGTTTGAACAACAAGCTGAAACTCAGCCTGACCAGGGAGGCCGAGATCAGACGCGAAATTGAGCATTACGACGGTTTGCAGCTTCGCATCATTGAGCGGCTGCTGCCGGAAATGCGTATCGCGCTCAACGCGGTCAAGGGTTATGGGTTGATTGCGCTCAATGCGCTGGAAGACAATCATGACCCGGAGAGTCTGATGCCGGTCGTCGGCCGTCAACTGCGGTGCGCGGCCGCGCTGGCGCGCCAGATCGAGCGGGTGATCGATCTGTGTTCGCTTGGCCGCGAACGCTGGAGTGCGCCGGAAATGGAGACCTTTGACACGGCGATGTTTATGCGCGAATTGATCGAGATGAACTCCATTTCCATGAAGGCGAGGGAGCTTACGCTTATCAACCGGTTTTCGTCGAGCGCGCCCGTCGCGCTGGTGTTTGACCGGCGGCTGCTGTTTCAACTCTTGACGCTGCTGATCCGCTCGGTCGGCCGCGCATCCGGCGCGGGCGAAACGGTGACATTTGGCTGTTTCTCCGAGAAAGGTGAGGTGGTATTCGACATCCGCGACACCGCCACCGTGCCGGCCCGGGAAGCGTTGGCCGGCATGTACGAGTGCGCCCCGCACGACCTTGACACGGTGGCCATGATAGATGCGATAAGCGTCAACGTGATGGGGCTGGTCTTTATACGTCAGATCGTGGAGAAAATGGGTTGCAAACTCAAGGTGTTCGCCGCCGAGGGGGCGCATGCGGTCGTACAGGTGCGTATCGACATTACTTCCTGCGCCGCCGAGGAGGAGTCGCGTCTGATCGTGCCGACTCCGCTTGCGCCGCGCTGGACGGCCGAAAGCGTCGCTCCGCCGTCGAAATCCCGCCTCAAGGCGTTGCTTGGCGACCGCATTGAGGAGGATCGCGAAATCCTGCCGCTGTTGCTCGGTCGGGAGGGCATCGACGTTACGGTGGCCGTCGACGAGGATGATCTCATGCGCAAGCTGGCCGCCGGGGAATATGATGTGCTTTTGGTGTCGCTCGGCGTGGAAAACCGTGCGCCGGACGACGCTTTGGCCAATCTGCGGGCGCGCTCCAAGCGGCGCGAACTCCCGGTGGTGGTGATGCTCCGGGTCTTTGGCGAGGCGGCGTTTCAACGGCTTCAGGAGTTGAGCGGCGTGGCCTGCGTGACCTATCCGCTCAACTATGAACTGCTGGCCCGTCTGCTCCGGCAAATGGGCGGCATGGGCGGTTTCCAGAAATAATTCGCGCTACTTGGGCGACGCGCCAAGCATTGCGTCGGCCAGACGCAACCCGTCGGCGGCGGCGGACATGATGCCGCCGGCGGCACCGGCTCCCTCGCCGCCCAGCCAGAGGCCGCCGAGCGAACTTGCGAGCGTGGTTTCGTCGCGTACAAAGCGCAGCGGCGACGACACGCAGCTTTCCAGGCCGATGATTTTGCCGTACTTCACAAATCCGGGCATAACGCGGTCAAAACGGCGCAGGGCAAAGGATAAAGCCTCCCGCAGCGGCGGCGGGGTCAATTCATCGACCCGTCCATGTGAGATCCCCCACCGGCACGCGGTGCGTTTGTCGCGCAGACCGCGCCGTCCGGCCAGAAATGCTTCGGCGTCCTGCGCCGGAAACGAATAATCCCGGCCGCCCTGTTCGAACACCTGGCGTTCGAGTTTGTCGAGCATGGCGCGCACTTCCGCAAGCGTGCCGTATTCCTCCGGGCGCAGCGTGGCGATAAGACAGCCGTTGGCAAACGCTCCCGCCCGGGCGTGGTCGCTCATGCCGTTGGTGACCGAGTGGCCGCGCCAGGCGGTGGCGTTGACCACCTCTCCGCCCGGACACATGCAAAAACTGCTGACCCCGCGGCCGCCGTTTTCCGGCCGTGCCGACAGATGGTACTCGGCGGCCTCCAGCGCGGCCGGCCGGTCAAGGCCGTGCAGATGATACTGCCGGTCGTCGATCAACCCCTGCGGGTGCTCGATGCGGCAGCCGATCTGAAATGGTTTGAGTTCGCTTTGCACCCCGCTGGCGGCAATGGCGTCGGCAAGATCGCGCCCGCCCAACCCCGGAGCGATCAGTACGGCGGGAGCTTCAAGGCGTTCGCCGGAAGCGGTCACCACCCCGGTGCAGCGGCCGCCGGACGCGGTAACGCCGGTCACTTCGACGCCGAACCGGAACTCTCCGCCCAGCTCGATGATGCGTCTCCTCAAACCGGCCGCCGCCTTTTTGAGAAAATCCGTGCCGATATGGGGACGCTTCAGATAGCGTATTTCCGCCGGAGCCCCGGCCCGGACAAATTCGGAGAGTATAAATGCGGCCCGTCCGTCACGGGTGCCGGTGTAAAGTTTGCCGTCGGAAAAAGTGCCGGCTCCACCCTCGCCGATCAATAGATTGCTCTCCGGATCAAGTTCGCGGGTGCGTATGAAATCCTCGCAGTCGGCGGCGCGGCGTTCGACGGCGCGCCCCCGGTCAAGCACGACCGGCTTCGCCCCGGCGAGCGCGAGCGCGAGCGCGGCAAAGATGCCGCAGGGACCGGTGCCGACCACGATCGGATTGACCAACCCGCTATCCGGCGGCAGGTATTCCGGTGGAGTGATGCGGGCAATCTCCTCCGCGGTCGCCGGAGCAAACCGGCCCGCCTGCGCGGTCGCGTCGTCGAGTTCAAGCAGAGCCGAATAGACCAGATCGACCCGGCCGCCGCGTGAATCGACCGATTTGCTTATAATCCGGCAGTCGGCAGGCGCGGCGCGCCGCACCCCGTGCGAGGCGAGGATCAACCTCCCAAGCTCCCGATCCGGCTCCCGGCCCGCCCGAAAAGCGTCTATCTTGAAGTTTGAAACAATAACTTGCATAAATTTTACTCTCCTTTGACCGCGCCTGCGCTCAAACCCTTGACAAACAGGTTCATGCAAAAGCAGAACAATGCTATGAGCGGCAGCGACGCGAGCATGTACCCGGCCATAAGCTGCCCCCAGTCGCGGGTGTATTCGCCTTCGAGGTTCATGAGGGCCACCGAAACGGTCTGAAGATTGCTGTCGCGCAAATAGAGCAGCGGAGCCACGAAGTTATTCCACTGCGCGATGATGGAGATAATGCCCAGCGTCCCCAGAATCGGCAGCGACAGCGGCACGACCACATGCCGGATTTCGCTCAACGCGCCGCCGCCGTCGATCTCGACCGCGTCGAAGAGATCCTGCGGAATGTCTTCAATAAAGTTGCGCAGCACATAGATGTTGAAAGCCTGCGCCGCCGCCGTCGCCGGCAGTATCAGCGCGAAATGGGTGTTGTAAAGTCCCAGCGAAGTTATCAACTTGAACATTGGCACCATATTGGCCACCGGCGGATACATCATCAGTGCCATGAAAAGCCAGAATAACCAGCGCGCTCCCGGCACCCGGTACCGGGCGAAAAAGAACGCCCCCAGCGTCGCCAGCACCAGCGTGAGCGCGGTAGTGACGATTGCGATGAACGCCGTGTTGAAGATGGTGCCGCCGATCTGCTGCCACGCGAGCGCGTAGTTTTCCCAGTGAAACGGCATCGTCGGCAGCCACGGATTGACGGCAAACTGCTTGTTGTCTTTGAGCGATATTTCCAGCATGAAATAGATCGGCACAAAGGCGAAAAAAAGCAGACCCAGGACAAACAGGTGCTTGCTTAGTTCACGAATCGGCCGCCCCCTCATTTGCGCACCCTGACCAGTTGATTGTTGAAAATCGTAAGTGCCAGTGTGATAAGAAACACCACCATGCCGATCGCGCAGCCGTACCCAAAAAGACCGTGCGAAAACGCTTCGCGGAAGATCAGCAGCCCCGGTACCGTGGCCGCTCCGTCCGGCCCGCCGCCCGTGCCGAGAAACAAATAAATGTTTTCCCAGCTTTGAATGGCGCTGATGGTCATGAGAATGAGGTTTATGCGTATCTGGGTTGTGATGAGCGGCATTTCGATGCTTACGAAGACCCGCAGCGGCCCGGCGCCGTCGATCTCGGCCGCCTCGTAAACGTCGCGGCTGATGTTTTGCAATCCGGCCAGATAGATCAGCACGCCGAACGCCCCCACCCACGGAAATCCGTAAAAGACCAGCGACGTGATGGTCAAGCCGGGGTCGGCCAGCCACTGAATGGTGTCGCTGGGGCCGATCGCTCCGATGAGACGCAGAAATTCGTTGAGCATGCCGCTGTTTGGCTCGTAAAAGTATTTCCAGACCAGTATGACCACCATTGACGGGATGATCATCGGCACCACAAACAGCACCCGGTAGATATACCCGAAGCGTTCGCTTACGATGTGGTGCAGCACCACCGCCGCCACGATGGGAAGCAGCATTTTGACCAGATTGGCCGCCACAAAAATGCCGATCACATAGAAACTGTGGTAAACCTCGGGGTCGCGCAGCAGCATTTTCAGATTGCGCAACCCCACAAATTCCTCGACGGTGTCGCCGTCCCAGCGGTAAAAAGCGTGCACAATGCCGTTGGCGATGACCTGATATTCAAAAAGCAGCACCAGCGCAAGCGGCAGCAGTATCAGTCCGTAGGCCGCCCAGTGCGTGCGAAACCGGTGTAATGCCGTGTTGCCCATATTACGGCTCCTCCGGTGTCTTGGCCAGCTCGTCCGCCGCGTCAAGGTTGGCGCGGCCGGCGCGGTATATCGACATGGCGGCTTCGGCGGCGATGTCGGCGCGGTCGGCCAGCCGTCTGCGGTTTACACCGGGCCCGGGGGCGGCCAGCAATCCGGTGCGCATGGCCGAGGCGGTGGCGGCCAGATCCCACATCGTGCGCTGGCAACTGAGGCGGTTTTCCTGAAGTTCGTCGATCATGTTTTCGCGGTCGCCGGTGAATGCGGTGCGCATGTATTCGGCCGGGTCGGGTTCGCGATTGACGATACAGCTTTCCAGCCATTGAAGCGATTTGCGCGTCGAATACGCGCCCATGTGAAACGGTATCGGTATGGCCGGGTATTCGGCCCCGGTCACCGGCTGAAGTTTCTCCATCATGCCGGAGTAAGCGACCTGTTTGAGCGGAGACATCCACTTGCAGTAATCCACCATGGTCATGCGGTTGACGCGGTAGGAGGTGATGTATTGCAGGAAATCCAGAGCTATGTCAAAATTTCGTCCGGCTTTGGCGATGCCGAATTTGCCGCTGTAACCGTCGACCCGGGTTTCGGCGGTCAGCCCGATCGAATCGTTTCCCAGCCGGTGCTCCCTGTCCAGCGCGGGGAGCCGCACGATTTCCACCTCGAACGGCGCGTTGTTGACCATACTCCAGGCGTTGTAGGTGCCGTCGATGAAGAAGGCCACGTTGCCCGACGAAAAGAGATATTTGGTCTGTTCGAGGTCGATCGATGAGAATCCGGGTGCGAAATAACGGCCCAGCTCGGCGATCAAGGCGTAGGCGGCAAACAGCCGCCGGGGGGCGATATCGCCGCGGCGCATCTGCCCGAAGAGGTCGGCGTTGTAAATATTTCTGCCGCCGTAACGCGAACAACGCTCCGGCAAATCGGCGTTGAGCTGCGAAAAATAATTGCTCAAAAGCATGGCAAGCGTCCCTTTGTCGAAACCGCGCCCCCCGATCGGGATAAGCGGTTTCCCGATGCGGTTGCCGTATTCATTGATCTTAGAGCAGGCGGCCACCCACTCGGTGACGGTTTCGGGCGGGCGGGCGTCGGCTCCGCAGGCGTTGCGAAACAGCTCCATATTGACATAAAGTCTGATGGTGTGCGAAAAAATACATATCCCGAAGTAATCGCAGTAGGTAACGTCAAACGATCCGAGCAGG
>JAQVVK010000121.1 GCA_028698975.1 Victivallaceae bacterium | reverse complement strand
CTGGGGTTGTTTTGCCTGTCCCGTTCGCGCCGCTGGTATTACATTTTGCCGATGGCTCCGTTTTGCGCGATCATGATGGCGGCGGCGTTGGACAATCTTACCGACGCCGGCACAAAGTTCAGCAAGTGGCTGGCCTTGGCCGGATCAGCAATACTTGCGCTCATGAGGTATTGCCTGATCGTGGCTGGTTCGCTGGCGACCGCTTCGGCTCTGCTGATACCGCTTCTGCCGAGCATTGTCGAGTTTGACATACCTTGGACGATTCTCGTCGGGGTGCCGGTCGGCGGTGTCCTGCTGCTTGCGCTCATGTTGTTTGACCGCCAGCCCGGGGAACCGGTGAGCCGCCTGACCGGGCTGGCCGCCAACCATGCCGGGGTGGTGGTTGGTTGCGCGCTGGTCGTTGCGATCATATTTGGCTGTCTCCTGCCGTCCATCACCAAATACCGCACCGCCAAGCCGTTTTATCAGAGTTTTCGTCACCGCTGTACCGGGATACCGCCGGAAGCGATCCTTGAGATCAATACCCGGTCAACCGGAGAATATTTGTTTTATGCGCAGACTACCGGGCCGGTGACATGGGCAACGCTCGGCGAAACCCGGCGCATTGCCGACTTTTTTGAGCGTCATCGCGGCCGCCGGGTGGCGGTCATGACCGAAGTTAAGCAGCGCGATCTGGCGAAGCTGGAGCGTCTGTTTGCGGAAAACCGCCTGCCGGTTTCCGTCAAACGACCGTCGATAGTGGAAACCGACTCATTCGGGAAGACCGATGTGAGTCCGGAGCGTAAAAAATATCTGGCGGGCTGGATATTTGAAATGTCCCCGGCGCAGCCTTGAGTGGCGAATATGGGCAGACTGGCGATAATTTCAGGAGACGATGATTTTGCGGTCAAGGATCGCAGCCGCGACGTGGCCTGCGAACTGGCGGGCGGCGTGATCGACGACAATCCGGCCGCGGACATCATATCCGGAGATTCGCCCGATCTCTCGCCCGGGGCGGTGTTGGGCGCGTTTCTGGATTCGCTGCGAACCCCGCCGTTTCTTACTCCGCGAAAATTGGTATGGCTCCGCCATTTTACTGACCTCGCGCTGCTTTGCGGCAAAGATGTTGAGGGCGCGGCCGCCGAAATTTCAGCAATGCTTTCGAAGAAACTCCCCGACGATATGGATGTTTTGATCGACGGCCCCGGTTTGGATCAGCGCACGGCGGCGGTCAAGGCGTGGAAGCAGGCGGGGGGCGGGATTGAGATCATAAGTTCGCTCAAAGTGAGCGACCGCAAGTTCGCCGACGAGCGTCGGCTTAATATCCGCGATTGGTGTGAACGCCACGGCAAGAGTATTGACGGGGCGGCGGCGCAGTTTCTCGCCGGCACGCTCGGCGGGGACTCAGGCACGTTGGCCAATGAGTTGGAAAAACTCTGCTGTTATGTCGATGATTCGCCGCGAATCACACTCGAAGATTGTCAGGCGGTGTGCAGTCGCACCCCCGAAACGGTGAGCTGGGCGTTTACCGAGGCCATCCATGCCGGACGCACCGACCGGGCTTTGGAATTGCTCGATGTCCTGTTGCGGGAGGGCGAGGTGGAAATGCGCATGCTGGCGGCGTTGTCCAACGAATTTCAGCGTCTGGCGCGCACCCGTATGCAGATGCGCGAACTGGGGGTCACCCGGATCGGTTCCGGCATGTTCGACTCGATCCCGGCCGGGATTCGCGAAAAGTTTGCCGACAACCCGTTGCTTAAAGCGCACCCCTATCGTGCGTTTAAGATGTGCGAAAGCGCGGCGGGGTATTCCGACTCCGGGCTGGCGGCCGCTCTGACGCTGGTGCGCAACGCCAGCCGGGCTTTGGTCTCCAGCGGCGGAGACCGCCGAATGATCCTTGAAGAGCTGGTAATCAAACTTTGTTCGCGCTCTGTCCGGGGGTGACGTCAATACGGTTGCGCCGCATCCAGCAGTATCCGGGCGGTTGCTTCCGGCATATCCTGCATCATTTCATGACCGCAAGGCAAATGGACGATGTGCCAGCCCCGCTCCCGCGCCCGCTCTTCCGACGGCGACATGGTCGGCGGCCAGCCGTCGGCCCGTACATAGACGACCCGGCGGCAGCGTGAACCAACCGGTGCGGCAAGTTTGATCGGGTCGCGCCAGGTAAGAGCCGGTTGCGGAGTACAGCGCGAGTCGATCATGGCAGCGTCGGCGGCTGACGCGACGCCGAAATATGCGGCCGGAAGCGGCGGCAGACCGCCATTTTTCTCCCGGCGAATGAGACGGGCGAGGTTTTCGCCGTTTTCCAGTACAAATGCGTCTAAATAGACCAGCGCGGCGACCCGCTCCGGCATACGGTCGGCTATCGCCGAGATCAGCAGGCCGCCGTAAGAGTGGCCGCAGAGTATGATCCGGTCAAGCTGATGCTGCTCAATGAACGTGGCAATGTCGCGGATGTGGGTTTCCAGCCTGATGTCGGCGCGGAACTCGTGCTGCCGCTTGCCCAGACCGGTAAGATCCGGGGTGAACACCCGATGCCCGGCAACTTCGAGATAGGGTTTCACGCGTTCAAAGCTCCAACTGCCGTGCCACGCTCCGTGTACGAGTACAAAATCGGCCGGCGGGTTCACTCGATCACCTCCGGCTCGATCACCTGCATGGTGGTCCATTTACCGCCGCGATAGCGGCGGTAGCAGAGCAGGCCGAAAATCAGTACATAGGCCGAAAGGCAGTACCACAACGCCCAAAACGAAAAATCGAAAATACGCAGTATGATACACGGTATGGCAAATGCACCCCAAGCCATGACAATGGTCAGCCACATCATGTAGCGGGTGTCGCCGGCTCCTCTTACCGCGTTGCTGTAGATCAGCGCGAGACCGTCGCCGAAGAGATACGCGGCGATAAACAGCAGCATGATACGGGCAATACGCATTACTTCCTGCTGAGCGGGGTCGTTGACCCGGGTGAACGGCTCCAACACGATTTGCGGGAAGACCGAAAACAGCAGGATCATAATCGACATGTAAATAAACATCAGATGACGTGCGCTGCGTACCGAGCGTTTGGCGTGCGGTATATCGTGTGCTCCGACCGATTGGCCGACCAGAATGGAGGCGGTCATGCCGATGCCCAGAATCGGACAAAACGCCAGATTGTTGATGCCGAAGACGATGCTGCAAGCCTCCTGAACCGTTACGCCGTAAAGCGACAGCACGATGATGAATACGTTGAAGGCGGATAGATCGAGCAGTAGTTGCACCCCGTTGGGCGAACCGAAGCGCACCATGCGTTTGAACAAACTCCAATCCCAAATGTGCGAGCAGGTGCCAAAGTGACGGCGCGCGCTTTTCAGCCCGAAGAACCCGATTGCATAGATCAGCATACCGCCTATGGCGGCGAGGATAGTCCCCCACGCGGCTCCGGCGATACCCAGCTCCGGGCAGCCGAACTTGCCGTATATAAGCATGTAGTTGAATGGCAGGTTCAAGCAGGTGACCAGTATTGATACGGCCAGCACCATGGTGGTTTTGCCCCGGCCGCTCCAGAAGCAGGATAGGGCCTGCATGACCAAAATGAACACCGCGCCGATCGACAGAATCTGAAAGTAGACGATTTCCTGATGAGTGACTTCCTCGCTGTGGCCGAGGGCGCGAAACAGATACGGCGACCAGAAATAGCTGCCGATCATGAACAACCCTCCCAGCAATGCGAGGAAAATCCCCTGCCAGACGGCGGAGCCGACCCGCAGCGGTTTGTTGGCTCCTGAATACTGGGCGACAAAGGTCCCGGCGTATCCGACCGCTCCGATGAAAAAGCATTGTATGGTGAAGTTGGTCAGCCCGCTGGTCAACGCGGCGGCAGCCGAAGCCTGCGAGTAGCGGGTCAGCATGAGCCGGTCGGTAAACATGTTTACGGCGTGGCACGACGATGACAAAATCAGCGGCAGGGCAATCTTGAGAATCTCAATGATACTGCCGTCATTTGACAGAAATTGACTTTTGCGGTGTTTCATAAAAAATCTTTCATGGCGTCGCCATTATGGCATGACGAGACATTAATATAGCGCATGATCGTGAAAACTTCACCCTGTGTTACTCTCTTTTTGGCGGGAAAAACGGTTTCAGGGCATCCAGGTGACGATGCCGGTCACCGGGTGGGCTTTGCGCCACGCGGTGAATTCCGGATAGCTTCGCACACCATCGGCAATCACCGCCTGATAATACTCGATGCCCATGATGTGCTCGGTTTCCGGGGTGAGACATTTCAGCTCAAGTATGGCGCGTCGGGTTTCCGTGGTCAGCACGGCGTTGATCCGCTCCGCAACGCGCTCAAAGTAACCGTAGAAGCGTGACCCCCGCCGGATTTGGATCATGTCGATCTGCCACTCGCGGTCGAGCCATTTATACCAGACATGCCACTCAAGGCAATCCTCCTCGGTGTTGGCAAGATTGCGGTAGTCGAGCCGGGTCGCCGCCGAAGTGGCGCAAATCTTTGAAATTGCCTTGAAACTTGACTCCGGTTCGAGCGTGTCGGTGTAGATGTGAAAATCAATGTCGCGGTGCTTGGCAAGCAGCCCCGTCGCCAATGAACCGACCAAATGCACCTCGGCTCCGACGCTTTGCCATGCAGCGCGTACTCCGCTTGCTTTGATGAGTTCGTGCGCGGTGCGTTGGTTATCCGCCGCAATTTTTTCAAAATCATTCATGTTTTGCCTAGCCGCCTATCGTTTCGCCCGAAGTCGCCGGATCAGCCGGTGAAGTTCGCCCGCCCAGAAAACGGCCGAAGTCGCCACCGCGATGGCAACCCAGGTCTGCCAGTCCAGCGGAGTGGTGCGAAACACCGCGCCGCCCAATTGGGTTATGGCGATCTGGCCTGCCGCAATACCGACGACGATCCAGAAAAACACCGGGTTGTGCGGCGGGGTGGTCAGCATCGATTTGATCGAGCCGAACGCCCTTACGTTAAGCAGGTTCCATATTTGCAAAAAGACAAATCCCGAGAAGATTATGGAGAGTTCCCGCTTGTCCAGCCCGTCGCGTTTCCACGCAAGCAGCAGTGCGAAGAACACCCCGACAAAGAGCAGCGCGGTCGCCGCGATTTGCCGCGCCATGGCCGGTGTGACGATGAAACTTGCCGGTTGGCGCGGCGGGTTTTGCATCACCTCCGCTGTCGGCGGCTCCATGGCCAGAGCCAATGCCGCAAAGGTGTCCATAATAAGATTTATCCACAGCATCTGTATAACGGTGAACGGCATTGCCACCCCGAAAAACGGTCCGGAAAAGGCGATGACCGCCGCCGCCAGATTGATGGTAAGCTGAAAAACCAGAAACCGCTGGATGTTGAGGTAAAGCGACCGACCCCACAGTACGGCGTTTACGATACTGCGGAAAGAATCGTCGAGCAAAATTATGTCCGAAGCCTCTCGGGCTATGGCGGTGCCGGTCAACCCCATGGCGACTCCGACGTCGGCGTGGTGCAACGCCGGAGCATCGTTGGTGCCGTCGCCGGTGACCGCGACCACCTCGCCCTGCGCCTTGAGCAGATTGACCAGCTTGAGTTTATCATCGGGCCGCGCTCTGGCGATGATCGAAACACGGTCTGCGGTGGTCTGCGCCGCCTCCGGAGCAAGTTCGGCAAAGTCGCGTCCGTCGATCACTTCGTCGGCGTCAAGCCCGATCTCGCGGGCGATTTCCGCCGCGGTGGTGCCGGTGTCGCCGGTCACGATCTTGACCTTGATCCCGGCGGCGCGGCAGTCGGCGACCGCCGCCGGCACGTCGGGTCGCACCGGGTCGGAGATGGCGACGAATCCGAGAAAAACAAGCTCACTGGCGGTGGCCGGATCGGCCGGGGTTTCCGACATGGCAAAAGCCAGAGTGCGGCGGGCTTTGGCCTGTTCGCTTCTGATCTTGTCAAGAATCCGGGTGCGCCCGGCCGGGTCAAGGCTTTGCGGGCCGGAACCGGTTTCCACAAAGGCACATTTCTCAAGCACGATCTCCGGCGCGCCTTTAAGGTGCATCCGGCCGGACGCGAGTTCGACGGCCATATATTTGGTCTCGGTGGAGAAATTCCAGTGTCTTACCGCCTGATTTTTGCCGCGCAAGTCGGCATAATCGAAGCCGCGTTCTTTTATGAAACGCAGCAATGCGCCCTCGGTCGGATTGCCGAGCACTTCGTCGCCGTTCAATTCGGCGGTGGAGTTTACCGCGGCGGCCTCGGCAAACCAGTCGTCGGAACCGGCCGGCCCGAACGCATCGACAACGGTCATGCGGTTCATGGTAAGCGTGCCGGTCTTGTCGGTGCAGATGACCGACGCGCAGCCGATGGTCTCGGCGGCGTGAAGCCGGCGGATCAGGCAGTTGCTGCGCGCCATCTTGCGCATACTGCATGCCAAACTGAGGGTG
>JAQVVK010000120.1 GCA_028698975.1 Victivallaceae bacterium | reverse complement strand
CATCAAACGACGGGGCGATGAATTGCCGTTCATCACCGGTGGCGGTCGCCGGAAACGGCAGTTCGGCACTCTCCATGCCGGAAAATTTCCAGGTACCGGCCAGCGAAGTGCGGTCTATGTTTTGGCCGATGCGATAGCGGCCGACTCCCGGCAGATTTATGCTGACCTGTCCGGCACTCAGCAAAGGATGCATCCGGGCGGGCAGCGGAAAATCGTCGGGAATGTAGGAGCCGGGTTTCTCCGGCTCCGGGTCAAGCTCCGCCATCAGCGTTGAACCCAGCGCAAAAATTGCGGCTATCCCGAAAAGAAGTTTGCAGTATCGAAATAACATTTGGTTTTATTCCCTGATGATGAATATATTATTGATTTTTGCCGATTATCACAAACGCGGCGGACTCGATTTCCGGCAGGCTGATTTTGATGTATTGTCCGGCCACGGTAAATTCCAGGTCGCGGGAGCTCTCAATGGTATTGAGTTTGACCGAGGTAAAGTTTTCGCCGTCGCGAAGCCGTATTTCAAGTGTCGTCGGGGCCGAAGCTCTTTCCAGAGAATCCGTGTTGACGATCGCCGCGGTAATAAACGAATTGTCGCAGGCCGACAACAGCCCGACATTGAGCCGGCTCTCTCCGCACCGGTAGAGCGGGGTGACGCCGGCTTTGACCAGCGCGCCCGGCGCGTCCAGCGGTATAATGTTGCCGTCAAAAATCATTTGCGGAGGTTCTCCACAAAGGAACCCGCCGAAAAAGCCGAAGTCATAGGTAAAGAACCGTCCGCCGCGCCGCTCAAACTCCTTGACTTCCTTGCGTTCCGTCTCCGAAAGCATTTGCCAGCTGGGTACGAAAAGCACCTTTGTTTCAAGCGGATTCTTTTCCAGATCGCAGGCGCGGACAAAATCAACCGAGACCCCGGCGTCAAGAAGTTCGGTAAAAATCCGCTTGGTGTTGATGGTGACCTGATCGCTCAATCCGGCCAGCGCGTACCCTCTGGTTCTGGAATAAAGCGAGGTCAGGATCGCCACCCCGGAGCGGCGTTTTTCGGCACCGACAAAATATTGCTGAAGCCGGGTCACGAGTTTATTGCAGGCGACAACCGTGTCGTATTTCTTTGTCCGGCGGCGGTCGCTGTACAGCAGACCGTACAATTCCGGCTCGGGCGTGCCATCCACCGGGCAGTCGGCGCGGAAGTTGTAGTACACAATCCCCTTTATACCAAAACCGATCGCCGCGACCGTTTCGCGTATCCATTCAAGCGGCGTGAGTTCGCTGTGGCCGTTGTATTCGATCAGCCAGGCGTGTTTCCCAAACACGGCGGCGGCGGATTCCTCGACGGACAGCGTCAGCGCGCCGAGATAAAAGCCGGGGCCGACCGCCGGCAGGTATTCGGTGATGCCCATAAAATCCAGACGGCGGGCAAGTTCAAAATATTCCAGCCCCATCATGGCTGAACCGGGGCGGATTATCCAGCCGTGCTGGCAGGTGGTCACCTCGGCCTCCGGAAACGCGTCGCGAGCGACGTCGCCCATGTCGCAGATGAAGCGGTTGACTTCAAGAGCGCGAAACTCCAGCCAGCGGGCAAAACGGTCGACCTCCTCAGGGATGCTGATGATCGGGGCGCGGCGCAGCGGGTCAAGGCATTTTGCCTCCTCGCGGGTGCGGTATCCGTTGGCGACCATCCACTCGCGCCATGATTGGATGGCGAAAAAACTGAAATCATAAAACGGGGTGTCGCGGTCGATGTCGCACCAGAAATAATGCGGCTCGTTGAACATCATTGAGCAGACTACCGATGGGAACTTCCGGAAATGACCGGCGACCGCGCCGGTCATTTCGGCATTGTCGCGCCGGACGACCGGGTTTTGGAGGCAAAACGGCAAGAAGGTCGATTCCGGTGGAGACGGCATCGGGTTGTTGTGCTGATCGATCATCAGAAAATTGGTCTGGTTGGAATAATTGCAGCCGTATCCCTGATAGCGGATTATCACCGGCAGACCGATCTTATCCTCGATGAGTTTAAGCATCCAATCGGTTTCATCAAAATTCATTTTTATGGAGCCGTCGGCGGCGCGCTCCGTCTCGCCCAATGCGGCGGTGCGGATAAGATTGAACCCGCATTCCCGCATTTCGGTAAGGTCTTTGAGCATCTCCTCGTGCCGGTCGCAGCCAGCCGGGAACGGCGTTTTTTTGGGGTTGAACGAGCCGTAATAGGCGTTGCCGAGTGCGAAGACCGGATTTCCGTCCGAGAACATGATCCCGTTTTTAATACAATGTTTTGCGATAGCCATTTTATATCCTTTTATGGTGGCGTATTTACGCCGCTTTTTATATCGGTGGTTATTGGTTATGGGTTATGGTATAAGGTTGATCTTGACATCGAGTTCGGATTGTTCGAGGCATACTACGCAGCAGTAAAGTTCGCGCTCCGCGTCACACCCCTCCAGCGGGAGAAAACAGGTGTAGTTTTCTTCCGCCGACGCGACAAAATATTCCCAGCGGTTGCAGGGGAACGACGGCGCGCGGTCGGTGCAACCGGCATAGGTGCCGTCGGGTAAACGCACCGCGACAAACGCTTTTTCGGCTCCGTGTCTGCCGTTAAGGGCGATGCAGAGCTTGCGCGACCCGGTAAAAGGCGCGATCTTTATGGAGCCGCCGAAGCTTTTTTTGACCAAACCGCGATCCGGATAAAAGACGCTGGCATGCCATTGATCCGGGCAAATGACCTTGCCGTGGCGGACGCCCTGAAGCGATTCGATCCGGAGCGGAAACACCGGCAGTTTCAAATAGCGCATTTTGCCGCCGACCGGCAGAACGGAGTTTTTTTGCGCGATAAATGAGTGTTTCTCCCAATGCCGGAGGTCGGACGACGTTTCAAAGAAATAGCCGTTGGACTCCAGGAGAGGCAGCAGCCCGTAGTCCGAACCCGTGTTCATGACGAAGTGATCGACGTCGCACACCTTGCCCAGATCCAGACGGAAACAACACTGGGCGGGATTGAACCGTTCGAGCATGAGCGGCGACAAGCCGAAACCGGTCTCGCGTTCTCCGTCAAAAAGATTGCGGTCGTCGCACATTCTGCACTTAAATGCCGGTTGATTGAAAAAGGCGTCCCGCGCCGCCTGAACTTCGGGGTAAACCGTTTGGCCGGCGCGCTTCAACGAACGCACTTCAAGCGCGTTGGCGTCGGCGGCGAAAACGGCGGCTTCGTAAAATGCGTCAACATCCGGCGGCACCGGCGAGGCGGCAAGGGAGCCAAGTTCAATCCACGGCGGAGTCGCCGCACATGCAAGAAGCTCCATTGGCTTGGCGTCGGGGCCGCTGACGACTTCATACTCGACGCGATCAAGGTGCGGTTCGCCGTCAATCGGCTTGCCGACATACAAAAGCATTGAGCGAAACGGCGCAATTTCGACTTCGACGCTGGCGTTAGAGCCAAATTCGCCATAATAAAATTCACGGGGGTGAAACCTGCGGCATTCCAGTCTGGTCGTGGCGGCAACACCGAGATCGGCAAACTTCACGGTTATCCGGCGCGGCTGCCAGGTCAGGTTGCGCAACGTCAGAAAGCGGCCGTCCGAGTCGCCGCGGGAAACCGCGCCGGGGCCGTATGAACTCTCATCCAGTTCGACGGCGTCGATCAGCCGGGCGCGAAAACGCCGGTGCAGGTTGAATATCCGCGCCAGTTTGGGCAATTCGTCATCGCGCAGCAGCCACGGATTGCCGTAAATTTCCGGGGCGAGAATAAGCGAGCGGCCAAACGCCTGAAGCACCAATTCGTCGTCCCAGTTGTCCAGACACGACGAGAGACAGACGCCGTGATCTTCGGCCAGACGGTTGAGACCCGGCACATTGCCGCGGGCGAGAGCCGCGGCGCGGTGGTGGGGCGCGGTTACGTGGTTGAAAGAATGCACGTCAATATATGACTCGGCCCCCTCCCACAAAAAGGTTGTCGCATGGGCAAGCCCGGCCGGGGAAAGCGGCAGACGGTGGTTCAAAAGGATCAGGTCGGGGCAAAAGCTCCGGCACTTGACCATCATCTCAATGAAGTATTTTTCATGTTCCGGGGGGAGGTTTCCGCATACGGAATCGAATTTGAACAATTCAAAATTAAAGTCGCGGCAGAGAGAAACCATTTCTTCGATGCGTTTTTCCGCATCCTGCCGGGTAAGGCCGAAGCCGTCCGGGCCGCCCCACAGGCCGAGACGCGTCGATGATTTCGCGGCCAATGCCGCCAAAGGCCCGAACCCCTGCGGAAACTGTTTTTGAAACCGGTCGGAATCGGTGCTGCCGTAAAAGTTGCAACCATCCACCGCCCCGGCATCAAAGGCGTAAATGTCGAGTTTCATGCCGAATTTATTTTGCAGGAAGCGGAAAAAATCCAGATTAATAACGGTTTGGGTGTCGGTGGCCCCCTCGTTGGTGTTGTTAAGCCACGAGAAATATTGCGAACGCGACGGAGTCAATCCGTCCGCCCCCGGGAAAACATGCTTTTCTGTCTGATGTAACATATACGGGACCTTCAGGGCAAATATCGATCGGTTTTTTCCGGGCAGGAATACGACAGGCGTCTATTGGTTGACGGGGATAGCGGCTTGTGAGCGGTAATAAACGGCCGGGGCTCACATCTCCCCGGCCGCATGTAATGGTCAGATGTTCTGATAGAATTCGTAGAACATCTTTTTGTTGATGTTGCCGCTGCTGTTGTTTTTGCCGTCATTTACGTCGTTGGGGTCGACCGCCTCGACGTGGCCGTCAAAGAATGCGATATTTGCGCGCATGCTGTGGCGGTAGATGATACCCTCGAGCAAACCGTTGTCACGCATACGGTAGGTGGTTTGCGCGATGTGCGAGGCGGTGGGGCGGATACGCGGCCCCTGGGCGTCGGCAAACATGATACGCGAACCCGGATTGGTGACACGGCCAACCATATACGAGTAGAGTTTGAGGGTACTGCCAAGTTCTCCCCAGCTTTTACTTTGCACATAGGCGTTGTCCTCGCCGACCATGGCGTAGGAGAAAGTTACAGTCGGGTGATTGTATCCGGCGGCATAGGTCGTCGCATTGATCGCCCGGGTTGCCAGCGGGCAGATGATCTCCGTGGATGACTCGTCGCTGCAGCGGAAGCCGTCGGCGCTTTTACCATATATTGTGCCGCCGAGCATGTTGCGGAACGCGAAATTTTCGCTCCATTTTTTGCCGTTCACGTCAAAGATCCAGATGGAGTTGTCTTTATTGTCTCCGGCATAGATCATATTCATGGTCGCAAAATTCTTGAGGATGTTGACGCAGGTCATGGCTCTCGCCTTGTCGCGAGCCTTGTTCAGGGCAGGCAGCAGCATGGCGGCAAGAATGGCGATGATCGCAATTACAACCAGGAGTTCGATAAGTGTAAAAGACTTTTTCATTTTTTCCCTTTGTTTGGTTTGGCTTTATGATGTTTATGGTTCTGTTGTCTATTCACGTTTGCTGAAATGCCTCCATGTTAATTTTAGAAAGGTTTTTTTCTAATAATATTATACTACTGAAACCATAATAAATTCTGCTATTTTGCGACAATCTATATCAATTTTGCGACAACGCAACTTTTCTCTTGTGGGAAAAAAGAAAAAGTTGTAGAAAAAGCAATAGCAGAACTTCGATAGGTTTGCGCGGAGACGGGGCAGAGCATTTGCGATGGCGATGCGAGAAGATAGGATCAAAAGTTTTGTCTATAACAAGGGTTTTGTGTGAAAGCAAGGCCGCGGCGGGCTAAAATTTTTTTGGACGCTTCGCTTAAAAATTTTTTGTTAGCATACGCCCGCCGAGGAAGGTCAGAGGGCTGCTCGCCCTCTGCTACTCCCCGCAAGGGCAAAGCCCTTGACCTAACGCCGCTTACGCGGCTGCTGTGCAGAGCATTGGCAGGGCTTGGGGCGCGGCTGCTGTGCAGAGCATTGGCAGGGCTTGGGGCGCGGCTGCTGTGCAGAACATTTGCAGGGCGTTGGCAGGGGGGCCGGGGGATTTCCCCCGGCGGCGCAAGTTAGCTTTTGCGGTACGCAAAAGCGCACGCGCCGAGAGCACCGCTTTCCTTTGCCTACTTTCCTTTCACGGGGAAAGGAAAGTAGGTTAGAGATCTTTGCTGATGCGGACAGAACAAAAATTCGGTCCGCACATCGTACAGAAACGCTCGTCTCCGGCATCGTGATCAGGCGGCAGTTCGCGTTCGGCCAATGCCTCGGCCCGCAATTCACGCGCTTTGTCCGGGTCAAGCGCACACTCAAACTGCTTTTCCCAGTCGAAATCAACCCGCGCCCGCGAAATCGCATCGTCACGGTCTCGCGCACCAGGTTTTCCCAACGCCACATCCGCCGCATGCGCCGCAATCTTGTAGGCGATCACTCCGTCGCGCACATCTCGCGCAT
>JAQVVK010000119.1 GCA_028698975.1 Victivallaceae bacterium | reverse complement strand
GCAATACAAGACACCGGATGAAGTCTATTTCGGAACTTGTAATCTGCGATCAAACGGGTATAGTAACTCAAAGGTCTTTACACCGATCTTTTAAGAAAAAGTTGTCCAGCCAAGGGGTTAGGCGCAATGTGACGATTGCCAGAGGTGCGCATTTTACCGGTATATCTGTCATCGAGATTGGTAATAATGTTGTTTTTGAACCTGACGTGTTTATTTTGGGCGGAGACCATAACACAACTCAAATCGGTAAAACCATGTATGAAGTCAGAAACTGGAAATTACCTGAAAATGACAAACCGATAATAATAGAGGATAACGTTTACGTTGGTGCAAGGGCAATCATTCTCAAGGGCACTGTTCTTCATGCCGGCTGCAAAATAATGCCGGGGTCTGTTGTTACGGGAGATGTTTCTTCCAATGTTGTTGTTGCCGGGATACCGGCAAAGCCGGTCTGATCTATTCATTAAGGAAATCAATCTATTTGACGCCACCACGGTGAAGTCGTCGCGTCATCCGGGGCGATGGTTTCGCCCATTTTGGGCGTCAGAAGTTTGACGTTTTGCTTTTCCGCCACACCAGTCAATATATTGATAGACTCCGACCACGGGTGGCCGGCCAGATCGAACACTCCCCAATGAATGGGGAGCAAACGGTTTGCCCTCAATTCACGAGCGGCGCGCAACGCGTCGTCGGGGCGCATGTGACTGTCGGGCCAGTTGTCATTCCAAGCGTCGATTTCCAACAGCACGAGGTCAAACGGGCCGTAAAGCCGCCCGATCTCCGAGAAATGCGAACCGTATCCGCCATCCGCGCCGAAAAAGATCTTTTTGCCGCCTCCCTCGATCACAAACGCCGCCCACAGACTGGTGTCGCGGTCGGAAAAGCTGCGGCCGGAAAAATGCCGCGCTGTTGCCGCCGTGACTTTTATGCCGCGCACCGCGGCATGACCGCCCCAGTTGACTTCGACCGTTCGCCATGATGGAATACCCCACTTGGTCAAAAATTTCTTTACTCCGGGTGGCGCAATAAAAACCGTATCGGTTGAATTTTTCGCCATGTGCCGGATAAAATCCCGCTCCAAATGGTCGTAGTGATTGTGTGAAACAATTACGAAATCCAGCGGAGGCAACTCGTCCATTTCAATCGGACAGGGGGCGTGTCGACTTACTGCAAACGGTACCGGCGCCGCATTGCCAAACACAGGATCGGTGGCGAAACGTACTCCATTGAGCTCAAAAACAAGAAACGAGTGCCCCATCCAAGTGACCGAGAATGCCGCAGGAGGCGTGGAAAAATTTGGTTTGTCCAGCGGTAATTTCGATTTCGGCGCATGAGGCGACGCAAAGAGAAAACGCCACACCCCCGGGCGTTTGGCCGTCTTTTTTAAATCATAACGCACCGGTTCGCGGTTGACGAATTTGCCGCTGCTGAAATCGAAGTTGTCAAAACGGGCAAACAAGGCTTTGTCCTGCTCGGTCGGCCCCGGCCCCATGTTGTCGCGAATAGAATAAGCCGCGCCTCCCGCCAAAATCAGCACCACTGAAATCACGGCAATCGCAATACGGAATTTATTATTTTTCATTAGCGTCATGATCAATGTCCTCCGAGTCGGCCGCCGCGTCGCGCAATATCTCCAGCAGGAGCGTCATACGCAATTTGAGCGGGTTTTTGTAGCTTATAAACGGTATTTTTCCAAATTTACGGTACATGTTCAGTCCGCCGCGGCTCAAGAAAACCTTGCCGTCGGCCACGCTGAGTTTTTCATAACCGGCCCGTGCCGCCAATATACGCAGCCGGGTTACTTCAAGCAGGTTGCACGCCGGTTCCGGCAGCTTGCCGAAGCGGTCTGACAACTCGTCGGCGAAATCATCAAGCTCGGTTTCCGTGTTCAACCCGCTCAACCGGCGGTAGGCGTCAATCCGAAGCCGCTCGCCGCCGATGTAGGCGGGCGGAAACGCCGCCGCAAGTTCACCGGCCGGGGCCTTGTAACTCATGCTGACAAAATCAATGCCGATGTCAACGTCGGGCAGGAATTCGAGCTTCTCTCCGCGCATGGCGGCTACTTCCTGCTTGAGCAAGTGGCAATACAACTCAAATCCGATGGTGTTGAGGTGGCCGGATTGCTCCGCGCCTAAAATATTGCCGGCTCCACGGATTTCCAAGTCGTGCAAAGCAAGCTGAAACCCCGCTCCAAGGTTGGAACAGCGGCGGATCGCCGCCAGCCTTTTTCGCGCATCGGTGCTTACCAACTGACTTCGCGGCAACAGCAAAAAGGCGTATGCCTGTCGTTTCCAGCGGCCGACCCGCCCCCGAAGCTGATAGAGTTCGGCCAGACCGAAACGGTCGGCCCGTTCGATCACGATGGTATTGGCATTGGGCACGTCCAGCCCGGATTCGATGATGGTACTGCATATCAGGCAATCGATCTTGCGGTCGAGAAAAGCGCGCATTACCTCCTCAAGTTCATCTTCCGGCATCTGGCCGTGAGCAATGCCGATTCGCATAGCCGGGATCTTTTCGGCAATCTTTTTCGCGCATTCGTCAATGGTTTTGACCCGGTTGTGCAAGTAATATATCTGACCGCCGCGCGCCAGCTCGGCGGTCATCGCCTTGACCACTTGCGGATCGTCTTCCTGCGCAATGGCGGTCTGCACCGGCATACGCTGCTTGGGCGCGGTCATCAGCGTGCTGAGGTCGCGCGCCCCGGCCATTGCCATATAAAGCGTGCGCGGGATCGGGGTGGCCGACATGGTCAACACGTCGACTTCGGCCCGGAGCCGACGCAGCCGCTCCTTGTGTTTTACGCCAAACCGCTGCTCTTCGTCGATCACGGCAAGGCCGAGGTTTTTGAACTTCAACTCGCTGCCGCAGAGCCGGTGAGTGCCGATCACCACATCGACTCCGCCGGTGGCCAGCCGGGCCAGCACGTCGCGCTGCTGGCCGGGGGTGCGGAAACGGCTGAGCATTTCGATGTTAAACGGATACTCCGCAAACCTCTCCTTGAAACTGTAATAGTGTTGTTGAGCCAGCACCGTGGTCGGAGCCAGCACCGCCGCCTGATAACCGGAGTTGACCGCCTTGAACACCGCACGCATGGCCAGCTCGGTTTTGCCGTAACCGACATCGCCGCAGAGCAGGCGGTCCATCGGGCGGGAAGACTCCATGTCATGCGCGATTTCAATGGTCGAACGCCGTTGATCCGGCGTGTCCTTAAACGGAAACGCCCTGATAAAAGCGCGTTCTTCGGCTTCGTCGGCGGGGTAGGGGATGCCGGAGATCGATTGCCGCAAGGCTTGCAGTCGCAGCATATCCGCGGCATACGAGTGAACCCCTTTCCGGGCGGCTTCCTTGTCGCGTTTCCAGCGACCGGCTCCCAGACGGTGCAGCGCGAGTTTGCCGGGGCTTCCGAGGTAGCGGCTCACCTTGGCCGCTTGAAGCAGCGGCACATACAATAGCTGGGCATCGGCGTATTCGATCACCAGCACTTCTCGGCTGATGCCGCCGCTGGACAACGTGCGCAATCCACGGTAAATGCCGATACCGTGATCGATGTGGACGCAGTAATCGTTTTCATCGAGGTCGGCAAACGAGAATTCCGGCAGCTGGGTCGGACTTTGCGGCGGAACCGGCGCAACCTGAATTGCGACGGGTTCTGAAGCGGCGTCTTTTTCCCGTATAAAGCCGGCTCCGGCAAGTTCGTGCGAAGTAAGCACATAAAGTTTCTGCTCAGGTAGAGAGAACCCCATTTTTAACGTGCTTGCCCCGCAGATGACGTGCGCCGGATCGAACTTCATGCGGTCGCGCCAGCGGCTCAACTCCGGCACGTCGTCGGGGTCGTCGGCAAGCAGCATGATCGCACCCGACGCGGCGGAAATAGCGGAAGCCCGTTCATAGAAAAGGCGTTGCCGCATGGCTCTTTGCTCGGAGCCGGAGCTTTCGTCGCGTTCGGGCGCGGCGGCGAGCGGCGGCTCCACCCCGGAGGCGGATAGATCGTGTCGCCCTGCGCTTTCCGCCGAATCGAGCATCAAGACCGGGTCGTTTTCAACCAGTATTTGAGTAAAGCGTTTCGCCCGCTCCGGCATATCGAACTTCGCCATGCGCTCCGAGCACTCGGCAGGGTGTACGCAAATCAGGCGGGTTGACCGCTCTTTTAAATAAGCGAACGCGTCAGAAGACGCCGCTCCGCCGGCGGTGATGCCGGCGCGACCGATAATATGATATTGGGTGACTTCGCCGGTGGATCGATGGGTCTTGGGAGAAAACGAACGCAGCGACTCGATGGTGTCGCCGAAATACTCGATACGGCACGGAAACTCCTCGGCCGGGCTGAAGATATCGATGATGCCGCCGCGTCGGGCAAATTCTCCGGGTACGGAGGCCTCGAATTCGTCGTCATAATCAAGGGTAACCAGTCTTTGAGCGAGTTCGGCCAGCGGCAGCTCCATGCCGCTCTTGAGGATCAATGCGGCGTCTTGGGTTTCTCCGGGCGGCGGAGCTGGCGCAAGCATGGCGTGCACGCTGCCTATTGCGATGTCAAATTGGCCTTGCAGCAGAGCATCAAGGGCGCGGGCGCGGCGGCTTTCGCCCTCGGGAAACACCAGTTTGCCGCGACCGCATTCGGGGATTTCCAACAGGCGCGGCGAAAGGCCGACCTCGTTGAAAATCGACTTTATTTCATCGGCGGCGCGTTCGGCCTGTTCAAGGTCGGGCAGCACAGCAACGGAGGGTGTTCCGGCGGTGATGACCGCGCGAGCCAGAGGCAAAGCGAGGGTGTCTGATTCGACAAAAACCAAAGACCGGCGACCGGAATCGGCGTCGTTCAGATATTTTTTCAATAAAATTTGCAGAATTTCTTGATTTGGCTCTTGATATTTGCTCATAACATTATAAACTGTCAAAATCAAAGGACTATAATCCAACGGAAGTTGTTTGCTTTTTCCGGCAATTCAACTTGCGGCCGATGTTGTTTGTCATCGTTCGCGTTTTATCCGTTTTATATTATATCTCTTTTTTGATCTTTTTACAGTTGATTTTTAATAAATCCAGTTTTTTTGTTGAAATAAAACCAAATAAGGAAGAGATCATGGCAGAAAAGAAAGCATCCAAGGTGGAGCCGTTGGTCAAAAAAACCGTACCGGCCAAGAAAGCGGCGGGTTCGTCCAACAAGGCGGCTAAGAGTGAAAAGGCTCCGGCTCCGGTTAAGAAAGCCGCGCCGGCAAAAAGCAAAAAAACACCGGAAGTCGCCGCCGATACCACGTCCCAGGAGATCAAAGAAGTCCCCCGCGATACCGAGCTTGACGCGTTGGAAGACAACATTGCGTCCAAACTTGTGGAAAAGCCCCGTAAACTGAAGATCAAACGTGTCGAGGCGCTGCCGACCAAGTTTGCCCCTAAAGCCCGACCGGCCAAGCCGGAGGAGCCGGTCGCCCCGGCCGAAGTGGTCGAGATGGATGAAGCTCCCGCGCCCGAGCCGGTCGCGCCGGTCAAGGCGGTACGCCGCCGCCGGGGTGACGACGCCGCCGCATCGCACCTGCGTACCAAGCAGGAAAAGGAGTCGGCGCGTCGCAACGCCCTCGACGCCAAGGGCGTCGCCGGAAGTAAAAACGACACCATGAAGCAGTATATGAATGAAATCGCCGGCATTCCTCTGGTGGACAAGACCGAGGAAGCGATGCTGGCCGGAGCCATTCACAGCGATGACGCCGCGTTGCACAACGACGCCCGTTCGACGCTTATCAAGGCCAACCTGCGTCTGGTCGTAAAGATAGCCCATGACTTCAAAGGGCTGGGGCTGCCGCTGCTTGACCTGATTTCAGAGGGAAACATCGGCTTGATGCGCGCCGTGGAGAAATTCGACCCGGCCAAAGGAGCCAAATTCTCGAGCTACGCGGCGTGGTGGATCAAGCAGTCGATGCGCCGTGCTTTGGCCAACCAGAGCCGCACGATCCGTATTCCGGTGCAGTCAGCCGGCAAGATCAACAAGATCAAGTCGGTGCGTCTGAAGTTGACCGAGGAGCTGGGGCGCGAGCCGTCCGACGCCGAGATCGCAGAACATCTTGATTTCAGCGAACGCACGGTGTCGGGGCTGCGTTTGGCCGATCTCCGCACCTTTTCGCTGCATGACCCCATTCAACAGGGGGAAGAGGGCGAATTTCAGGACATCATTCCCGACCGACATGCGATGACGCCGGATCAGATTCTGGGCGGCGCGGAGTCGGTGTTTCGGCTGATGGATCTGGTCGGGAAACTTGAGGAGCGCGAGCAGCGGATTCTGGAAATGCGTTTCGGGCTGCGCAACAACCGCCCGCTTACGCTGGAGGAGGTCAGTCAGGAGATCGGCCGCACAAGGGAGCGGGCGCGTCAGATACAGAATCAGGCTTTATCCAAGCTCAAACAATTGCTGGCCGACGAAGCCGGTTAGATCGG
>JAQVVK010000118.1 GCA_028698975.1 Victivallaceae bacterium | reverse complement strand
CTGCGAGGCGGTTGCCGCCGAGCGCGCAGGGGGCGAGCGAGAGACCCGGCGGGCGAAGCCCCCGGACGCGAAAAAAATATTTTCGCGGTCGAGTGCACCCGAGCAATAAGGCCGCGAGCGAAGCGCAGGCCGCAACTACCTCTATTCGGCCTTGCCGATTGCCAATCAGCCGATAACAGCCCGATGTAGGGGGCGCGGGGGGCGGCTTAACGCCACCCGCTATTTATCCCCCGGTGGCAAAGCAGAGCATTTGCCGTGGCGTTGTGAGAAGTTAGGATCAAATGTCTTGTCTATAACATGATTTTTGTGTGAAAGCAAGGCCGCGGCGGGCTAAAAATTTTTTGGACGCTTCGCTTAAAAATTTTTTGTTAGCATACGCCCGCCTTTGGTCAGAGGGCTACTCGCCCTCTGCTACTCCTCGCAAGGGCAACGCCCTTGACCTAACGCCGCTTACGCGGCTGCTGTGCAGAGCATTGGCAGGGCTTGGGGGGCGGCTTAACGCCACCCGCTATTTATCCCCCGGTGGCAAAGCAGAGCATTTGCCGTGGCGTTGTGAGAAGTTAGGATCAAATGTCTTGTCTATAACAAGATTTTTGTGTGAAAGCAAGGCCGCGGCGGGCTAAAAATTTTTTGGACGCTTCGCTTAAAAATTTTTGTTGAGCTGACGCCCGCCTTTGGTCAGAGGGCTACTCGCCCTCTGCTACTCCTCGCAAGGGCAACGCCCTTGACCTAACGCCGCTATCGCGGCTGCTGGGCAGAGCATTTGCGATGGCGATGCGAGAAGATAGGATCAAAAGTTTTGTCTTTAACAAGGGGTTTGTGAGAAAGCAAGGCCGCGGCGGGCTAAAAATTTTTTGGACGCTTCGCTTAAAAATTTTTGTTGAGCTGACGCCCGCCTTTGGTCAGAGGGCTGCTCGCCCTCTGCTACTCCTCGCAAGGGCAACGCCCTTGACCTAACGCCCTCTGCACAGCAGCCGCGCCCCAAGCTTCCGCTACCTCAAACCAACCGCCTTGCGAACCTCGGCCATCGTCTTGTCGGCCTCGACCGCGGCACGCTCCGCTCCACGGCGCAATACCTCATGCACATAATCAAGGTTGTTTTCCAACTCGGCACGCCGCTTGCGCATCGGTTCAAAATAGGCCCACAACTTCTCAAACAATGCCTGTTTTGCGTGACCGTATCCGTAATTTCCGGCACGATAGCGCGCCTTCATCTCCTCAAGCTCGTCCGGCGTGGCGACCAGCTTATACAACGCCACTACATTGCAGTGATCGGGGTCCTTGGGCTCCTCCAATCCTTTGCAGTCGGTCACAATGTTCATGATCGTCTTGCGTATCTCTTTTTCCTTGCCGAAAATCGGTATGGTGTTGTTGTAGCTCTTAGACATTTTCTGCCCGTCAACCCCCGGCACCACCGCCACCTCCTCGGGAATCAATTCGTCCGGCACCGTGAATATCTCACCATACTGATTATTGAACTTGATCGCCAGATCACGAGTGATCTCCAAATGCTGTTTCTGATCCTTGCCAACCGGCACCAAATCGCTCTTGTAAAGCAATATGTCGGCCGCCATCAGCACCGGGTAGGAAAACAACCCGTTGTTGGGAGCAAATCCCTTGGCCAGCTTGTCTTTGTAACTGTGAGCGCGTTCGAGCAGACCGACCGGTGTCACGTTGTTGAGTATCCACATAAGCTCGCAAACCTGCGGCACGTCAGACTGGCGAAACAATACCGCTTTTTCGGAGTCGATACCGCATGAGAGGTAATTCAATGCCAGCTCCACCACATTTTTACGCAATGCGTCGGGTTCGGGCGAAGTCGTCAGCGAGTGAAAGTCCGCGATAAAGAGAAAAACTTCCCCCTTTTTCTGAATTTCCGCAATCTGGCGCATCGCGCCAAAATAGTTGCCGATGTGCGGCGTGCCCGATGGCTGAATACCGGTAAGAATTCTCATGATCTTCTCGTTTCCCAAATGTTTTCCGAAATCAGAAGTTAAAAGTGCGCGCACCGTCGCCGATCGCGCATATGATGCACTCAGGCTCTATGCCGGTACGTATTTTGTAACCGGCGGCGATCCGCCCGGCGTATTCCCCGGCCAACGCCGACTCCACCAGATGAATGGTAATGCCGCCGAAACCACCGCCGGACAACCGCGCCCCCAGACAGCCAGGCAGCGATTTGGCCAATTCGACCAGATAGTCCAGCTCGGGCGTGCTGTTTTCAAAGTTGACCCGGCTCGACTCGTGCGACTCAAACCAAAGCCGGCCAAAACCCGCCGCATCGCCGTTTTCCAGAATTCGCACCGCCTCCTGCACCCGGGTGCATTCGCCGACCACATGCAGAGCGCGGCGGAATTCGCGGCGTTCAAGCGCGGGTTCGGCCTGCGCAAGCTGTTCCAGCGAAACATCGCGCAGCGTTTTGACGTCCGGGAAGATCTGCGCGAGCTTGGCGGCGGCGGATTCACAGTCGAGCCGGCGCACATTGTACTCGGAATCGACCAGATTGTGCTTGACCATCGAATTTACCACCACAATCGAAAATCCGGCAGGAAGCGGCACGGTGCGCAGCACCTCCACCGTGCGGAAATCAGACAGGATCATCGAATCGCGGCGGCCGAATATCGAACTGAACTGGTCGAGCAACCCGGTCTTCAACCCCATGTAATTGTTTTCAACCCCCTGCCCGACCCGCGCCCAGTCGGCCTGGTCGAGCTTGACCCCGAAACCGCCCGCAAAAGCAAACCCGGCGGCGGTTTCCAACGCGGCCGAACTGGACATGCCGGCCGACAGCGGCACCGTGCTTTCCATACCGGCCTCAAATGCCGGTATTTCAATGCCGCGTTTACGCAGCTCTACAATCACACCCTTGATGTAGTTGCTCCAATCACGTGGAGTGGCCCGGTCGATCGCGTCAAGATCAAACGACTTCTCGCTGCCGTCGCGGAAATCCTTGACCCGGCACACCTGCCCGTCAACCGGACGCAGCACGAACGCGGTAGTGTTGCCCACCGCGCACGAAAGCACAAATCCCTGATTGTAGTCGGTATGGTTGCCGAGTATCTCCAACCGGCCGGGAGCCTCACCGCCGGCCGTCGGTGCGGCGTGGTAAAACGCCTTGAATTTTTCGACGAGCTTGTCCATAATGCCGAGTCATCCTGTGATTAGCTGGTTAAACGCCGTATTGCGACGGCGTTTGTTTTTGTTCGGCAATAAGATAACACCGATACGGCAAATTGTCCACCCGCCCGGCGAGAAAATCCGGATGAATCCGGCCCGATGTCAGAACCGGAAGTCGCGCTTGCCGGAGTGAATGTCGCTGATATGTTCGGCGGCAATGGCGCGCACCTTTTCATTAGGCACACGCTCCAGCTCGCGCCGGATCACCTCCATACCCTTGGCCTTGGTATCGGGCGACGCATAATCTTCGAGGTATTCCGACAGCGTCATCAGTGCGTTGGGCTGGCAGCAGTTGGCGATCTGGCCGGATTTGACCAGATGCATGAAGCGGTCGCCGGTACGCCCCTCGCGGTAACAGGCCGTGCAGAAACTCGGAATATAACCGAGCGAAAGCAGCCAGTTAAGCACTTCGTCGAGCGTGCGGGTGTCGTTGACGTCAAACTGCGCGGTGTCGTTGTGACGCTCGACGGTGGTGTAGCCGCCGACACTGGTACGCGAACCTCCGCTGATCTGCGAAACCCCCACTTTGAGTACGCGTTCGCGCGCCTTGACGCTCTCACGCGTCGAAATGATTATGCCGGTGTACGGCACGGCGATACGCAGCACCGCGACCAGTTTTTCAAAGGTGTCGTCGGAAATCGCGTTGGAAAACTCCTTGGTGTCGATGTCGTCGGCCGGGCGGATACGCGGCACGCTGATGGTGTGGGGGCCGACCCCCTTGTAGGCTTCAAGGTGTTCGGCGTGCATGAGCTGGCCGACAAAGTCGTAGCGATAGGTGCCAAGCCCGTAAAGCACGCCGCAGCCGACGTCGTCGATGCCGCCTTCCATGGCGCGATCCATCGCCTCGGTGTGCCAGGCATAGTCATGCTTGGGGCCGGTCGGGTGAAGTTCCTCGTAGGCTTGCTTGTTGTAGGTTTCCTGAAACAGTATATAGGTGCCGATACCGGCGTCTTTGAGCTTGCGATAGTTTTCAACGGTGGTCGCCGCGATGTTGACGTTGACCCGGCGGACCGCTCCATTTTTGTGCTTGATCGAATAGATCGTCTTGATCGATTCAAGCACATATTCGATCGGGTTGAGCGTCGGGTGTTCGCCAAGCTCAATGGCCAGACGTTTGTGCCCCATATCCTGCAAAGCGATGACTTCGGCTTTGATTTCGTCCTGCGTAAGTTTCTTGCGCTGGATATTCTTGTTCTTCATGTGGTAAGGGCAATAGGTGCAGCCGTTTATGCAGTAGTTGGATAGATACAGCGGCGCAAACATCACAATGCGGTTGCCGTAAAAACGCTGTTTGATCTCACGCGCCAGCGAGAACATGCGCTCGTTTTCGTCTTTGAGCGTGCAGTCAAGCAGCACCAACGCTTCGCGGTGGCTGAGCCCCTTGCTGGCGGCGGCCTTGTCCAAAATGGAGTTGACCAGTTCGCGGTCGGTCTTGTGCTCGTCGGCCCAGGCGAGGGTGGCCTTGATTTCGGCGTCGTCGATAAAATCAACGGCATGAGGTGATTTCGGATCGTACATGATGACTTCTCCCTATTTCTTGACTGCTGGTTGTTTGGAATACATGGTCTTGACCGAAATGCCCGGTATCATGCCGAGCTTGCCCGACAGCGCGCTGATGCGGTCGGCGGGAGCGTCAAGCACCACGCTGATGATGCCGACGTTTTCCTTGCGGTAAGGTATGCCCAGACGCCCGACCATGATGTCGTTGTAATCATGGAGCACACTGTTAACGGCCGACGAGGCCTCCATATCTTCGACGATAATGCCGACGAGGGCAATGCGGTTGCCGTTTTCACACATAAAAAAATCGCGCTCCCTTGTTGTACCGGAGACGCGACAGCCGCCGCCGCGGAAAAATTTTGCCGCGGCAGTGACCGCCCTGCCGCCGGGATACCCCTGACGATTCGGGTCGATCACCTGATCGATGATTTTATCCGGTGCTCCGGCGCGAAGCCGCAAACCACGGACTCCCATTAATATAGCGGTATTTATTGAAAATTCAATCCGGTGATTGGAAAATATCCTGATACCATGCTATTTTATGCAGAATCCTCAAACACAACACAGTAATCGCATGGAGAAGAATATGGCAGAGCAGAAACGCGCCTTTTTGGAATATTGCAGAGTGACATTCGCCGGGTTCGCCATGGGCATTGCCAACGTCATACCCGGAGTTTCCGGCGGCACCATGGCCTTTATCCTCGGCATCTTCGAAGAACTGATCGACGCCATCGGGGAATTCGCCTCGGTCAAAACGCTGAAGCTGGCTCTGCACTTTAAGGTGCGCGAACTCTACAACACGCTGCCGTGGAGGTTTCTGCTCGCGCTCGGCATCGGCATAATCATCGCATTCGCCGGAGTGACCAAACTCATGATCTGGCTGCTTGACGAAAAAACCGCGTTCACTTACGCGTTCTTCCTCGGCTTGATCCTCGCGTCGATCTTCACCGTGTTCAAGAAAGTCGGCAAATGGGGTGCAAGCCCGGTTATTTCGGCGGCGGCGGGAGCGGTGATCGCCTACTGCATCGTGACGCTGGTGCCGATGAGCCCGGGGCACAGCTGGTGGATACTCTTTCTCTGCGGGATCATCGTGATCTGCGCCATGATTCTGCCGGGCATTTCCGGATCGTTTCTGCTTTTGATCTTCGGCCAATACACCTATGTTTGGGGTGCGATCGGCGACTTCTCCACGGGTAAATTCACGCCGGATGGCTTTTCGGCCATATTCTGGATCGGCGCGGGCGCAGTGCTCGGCCTGGCCGGATTTGTGCATCTTCTCAAGTGGCTGTTTGCCAAACAGCATGACGTAACCGTCGCCGCGCTCATCGGCTTCATGGCCGGTTCATTGCCCCGGCTCTGGCCGTGGCAGGACCCGACGGTGGTGGCGGTCAAGGTCGGCCGCACCGTCACCAACATCGCGGCGGGCGAACTCACGCCATTGATAAAAGCCACCGCCAAAGAAGTCACGGTGATCTCGACCAAAAGTTATTGGCCGACCGAGTTCGGCGGTGAATTCTGGGGCATCGTCGGGTTGGCGGTACTGGGTTTCGCCATTGTGATCGCGCTGGAATTGTGGGCGACCAGCAAGGAGAAAAAATGCACCCGGTAATTTTTCAGATCGGCGGGCTTACTCTGCACAGCTACGGCCTCATGGCCGCGCTGGGATTCATGGCCGCGCTTGTCATGCTCAATTATCACCGCAAATACGCGGGCCTCACTTCGGATCAGGTATCGACGCTCACGGTGATCGGCATGATTGCCGGGGTGATCGGAGCGCGCATATTCTACTTTGCGCAGTTTTACAACGAACAGTTCAAAGGCGAATGGTGGAAGATATTTTACATTCACCGCGGCGGACTGGTCTTTTACGGCGGCTTCATACTCGCCATAATCGCGTTGACCGTTTACTGCAAGTGGCGCAAACTTGACATCATAC
>JAQVVK010000117.1 GCA_028698975.1 Victivallaceae bacterium | reverse complement strand
CACGTCGGCGTCGGCCACGGCGACTTCGACCTGGGAAGCAATACGTTCGTCCCACATATCGGCCTTTGACGCTCCGAAAAGCCCCAGACCGCCGGTGTCGATGAGTTCAAACCGCCGCCCGTTGCGGATAAGCGACGCCGCCACCCGGTCGCGGGTCACCCCCGGCATCTCGTGTACGATCGACAGCCGCCGACCCGCCGCCGCGTTGAACAGCGACGATTTGCCTACATTGGGCCGGCCGACAATGGCGATTGTACCCAGCGGACGAACCGCTTTTTCTATTTTTATTGCTGTCATAATTTACCTGTATGAATTGATTTGGTCGCGCAGTTTGCGGGCCGCTTCTCCGGCGGCGGCGGCAAAATCCTCGCCCTTGGAGGCGTAAATTATGCCGCGCGACGAATTGACCACCAGACCCGCGCCGTCCGCGTCGCAGCCCAGTCGCACCACCTTTCCGACATCGCCGCCCTGCGCGCCGACGCCCGGCACCAGAAACGGCAGGGTCGGGCAGAGTTCACGCACCCGGCGCAATTCGTCCGGGTAGGTGGCTCCGACCACCAGTGCCGCGTTGCCGTTGGCATTCCACTGATCGCGGGCCAGTTTCGCCACATGCTCAAAGAGCGGCGCGCCGTCGGCGACCAGATTCTGAAGGTCTCCGGAGTGCGGGTTGGAGGTGCGGCACAAAATGAACACCCCCTTGTCGCTCCGTTCGAGAAACGGCTGCAACGCGTCAAATCCCATGTAGGGGTTGACCGTCACCGCGTCCGCGCCGTAGCGGTCAAAGGCTTCGCGGGCGTACATGGCCGCCGTCGAACCGATGTCGCCGCGCTTGACGTCGAGGATCACCGGTGTATCCGGAGAATTGGCATGAATGTATTCGATGGTCATGGCCAGCTCGGCGTCGGCGTTTTGCCCCGCGTAGTAGGCGGCCTGCGGTTTGTAGCACGCGGCCCAGTCGCGAGTTGCATCGACAATCGCCTTGTTGAAAGCGAAAAGCGGATATTTTTCGCCGCGCACGCACTCCGGCAATTTTCCGAGATCGGGGTCCAACCCGACGCAGACCAGACTGCGGTTAAGCTGTGACGAGTGTTTCAACTGCTCGATGAAGTTCATTTTATTTCCCTTGTTCTATTTTGGTATTACCACGGTCTTGTCGCAATCGTCGATCGTCTGCTCCGCCGCGCACCACCGCCCCGGCATCAATTCGCGGATATAATCGGCCAGCGTTACAATGGTCGGGCCGTAGCCGTCTTTGTAAATGAAATATTCGAGTTCACGCGCGAGTTCGGCCGTGTCGTCGAAACGGTCGGCGGGGGCGGTCGAAAGCATACGGCGCAAAATAGCGTCCAGATCAAGAGGCAGAGCCGGGAGCTTCTCCCAGCCGATACGGTTGTTGCGGGCGTCAAGCAGCAATTCGCCGGGGTCGCGTGTGAGATCACGCGCCTGCTGGCCGGAAAGCAGGTAAAAGAGCACCATGCCGAGCGCGTAAATATCGGCGCGGAAATCCAGTTTTTCCAGCCGGGCCTGCTCCGGAGCCATGTAGGCGAGCTTACCGGAAACCCGTTCGGAAACCACCCGGTTCATGCGCGCCACCCCGAAGTCGGTCAGCTTGGGCACTCCCTCGGTATTGATGAGGATGTTGTGCGGACAAACGTCGCAATGCACAATGCCAAGCAGATTGCCGGCGGTGTCGCGGCGACTGTGGGCATAGGCCAGTCCACGGGCAATGCGGCCGGCGATGAACACCGCCAGATTCAGCGGCAGCGTGCGGCCGATCTTGGCGTGGAAGTCCATCAGGTCAAACAACGAAATGCCGTCCACATACTCAAGCACGAAATAATAACCCTCGGCACAGCGGTCAAGCTGATAGATCTGCACGATATTTTCGTGGATCAGATTGGCGACCAGCTTGGCTTCGTCGATGAAACGCTCGACCTGCTCGCGGTCGCCGGAAAGTTTGTCGAGCATAACCTTGATGGCGACCCTTTTTTCAAAACCGGCCACCCCGATCTTTTTGGCCTCATAAACCGCACCCATGCCGCCCTCGGCGATCAGCCGGACTATTTCGTAACGCTCCTTGCCTTCAATAGATGAAATCATTTTAGCCCCAATGCGATAAGCGATTTAAGTTTTTCGGCGTTGGCCAACCGTTTTTCGCCGCGCAACCGACGGGCGGCCTCGGTAAAAAACGGATGCGCTTCGAGAAATGCCAGTTCAAATCTGTACCATTCAAGGTCGGTAAAAGATTTGCCGCCAACCGCTATTTCGCGACGCAACAGCGCGGCTTCCTGCCCAAAACGGTCGGTGCCGGTGTGACCGATGTCGGCGTCGCGCATGATCTCCTCCAGCCGACCGGCAGGCCGACTGGCTAAATCCGTGGCGAGGATCAACTTTGTCACCTGATCGATTTCGGCCGCCGTCGCCCCGAACCCGGGCAGGACTTCGGCCGCGATACGGGCGGATTCCACCTCGTGCGCCACCTGCCCCGACGTGACAAACCCCGCGTCATGAAGCCATGCCGCGGCGGCAAGCAATTGTTTTTCAGGCTCGCCGCAGCCGGATTCCGCGCCAAAACAAGCGACGTCACAGGCCACATTGCGGGTATGCCCAAGGCCGTGATAGCAGAACCGGTCGCTATCCAAACCGCGTCCGATATAATCGATCGCCCAGTTCTTTATCCCGTCCGTATCCATATAGGCTCCTCCACCCGCCAATGTATAATCCAATTAAAAATATACTCTGTTAAAGGCAATAACGCAAGCCGGATTTTTCGCAAAAGGCAATAAAGTGGAGTGTTCAAACTCCAATGGGCGATACGGCCCAAAGTTCCGGCGACGTTTTTTGTCCAGCCGTGAAGCTGATTTTGACGAGCTTCGAGCTTGGCGGCGCGACAGAAAATTTGCTGTTTTTGGGTCTGTTTTGTCAAAACCGCTTGATATTAGCGCATTTTGAATTACATTGATAACAGACGCGGATTCATGACTTGCTGCCCGTGCTCTGGGTTTGCCGTCTTGAATATACGCGTTTTCTATTTCCACCAACTCATGATCGCAATAAAACTTTCCCTGATTTTCGCGGATGACCATACCGACGATAAAGCGTTCATTTTCTCCGTAACGAACCTTTGATTTTCCGGATGGCGAAAAGACGGCGGCGGGAGTTTTGGGCTATGCCGCCTCTAATGCAATGTTTCGACGCTAAACGGCTGTTCGGAAAAAAGCCGGTAGAGTTTTTCGACCGGGTCGAAATCGACCGTGTAAATGTTGCCGCGGCGGTCGCTCCACCGGCCCGACGGCAGCGCAATGCGGGTGACCAAAAGCGGCGGCTCGCCGGGTTCGATCAGCGGCACCGGCGAGTGTTCGCGCAACGCGGCGCGAGCCGGTTCGTCCAGCTCCGGGTCAAACCCCGCCGCCGTCGCGCCAAGATCTGCTAACTCCGCCGCCGCCATCGAGTTGGCCACCGGCAGTGGAAACTCCGTCACCGCCACCGCGCCCGGAAATTCGCGCAAGAGATCAAAGCCATGCAAAGAATTCACGCGGAAACGACGGATTCCCGATTCATACGCCTGCTTCACGCGTTCGCGCTCGGCAGGCAAACCGCCCTCCGGCACAAAAGCGCACATTTGACACTCCGCCCCGGCCGGAACCGGCGCGGCGGCTTTCGCCGCGGTCATGGCCTCGTAATCCTTGAAAAATCGCATCAAACCGGCCGACGCCGACCGGTTGGGAGCCGGGTCGAGCCGCTCCGCCGCCCACCCCCAAAATTCGCGCCGCAACGCCTTGAGCAGACTTGATGGCACAAAGAAACTCCCGGAAACCCGGACGTCGATCCGGCCGGCTCGCCACGGAGACGGCACCGCCTCCCGAAACGCGGCTTCAGCCGTCGGAGCCGCAAAAGGAGCGCGCTCGGCCGGGGCGAAATCGACCGTTTTGACCCACACTTCCGCAAGAGCCGGGCTGGAAACACGCCAGCACGCAGAAGTCAATTCCAGTTTAAGCTTCACCGGGAAACGGGCGGGCGGCAGAGCAGCGACCCGCCGACTGAAATCATAACCGTTCTCTCCGGTCTTGCAGAGCAGCCAGCCGGATTGCGCCACAAAGCGGCCGCTCATGAAACACTCGTCGCCGGAGCGCGCCGACAACGCCGGCGCACCGGACACCGCCAGTCTCGCCAGCTCGAAACCATCGGCCGATTCACCGCCGTCCGGCGGATAAAGGCGGTATTTGTCGCCAAGATGAATACGCCCGGTCGCCCGCACATGCAACCCGTCGCGATCCGAACTCAAAACCCGGCCGACCACGTTTCCCAGAAATCCGGGCCGGGCCGGGTCGATCAAACGGCTCCCCCCGCCGCCTTCAAAGAAGCCGGTCGTACCGCGACGTCTGACCGTGGCGGCCAAAAGCCGGGCGGCTTCGCCGCGGTCGCCGCCATCCAGCAGCAGCCGGTAGGCGCGAACCGTTTTCCAAACATATTCCGGCCCGCGCAAACGCCCCTCGATCTTAAGCGAAGCAACTCCGAGACCGATCAACTCGGGCAACATCGATTCGCCGTCAAGATCGCCCGGCGAAAGCGCGAAACCGCTGCCGCCCGGGAAATGCCAGCTGCGGCGGCAAAGCTGGCGGCACTGCCCCCGGTTGCCGCTCCACCCGCCGGTCTGCGCCGACAGGAGACACCGGCCGGAGAGCGAACAGCAGAGCGAACCGTGGATAAACACCTCCAACTCCACCGGCGACGCGGCGGCCATGCGGCGCAGTTCACCCATGGTCACCTGACGCTCCAGTATCACCCGGCGCACACCGAGGCGCGCCGCCTCGGCCAGCCCGGATGAGTTGTGTATTCCCATCTGGGTCGAGGCATGGATGACCAGCTCCGGGAAATATTTGCGGATCATGCGCAGCACCCCGAGGTCTTGCACGATAACCGCGTCCGGCCCCAGCGCGACCGCTTCGGCCAGCATTTCGGCGGCGGCGGGCAATTCGCTTTCCTTGACCAATGTATTGACCGCCAGATAGAGTTTGCGCCCCTCGCCGTGCAGATACTCGATCACCCGCCCCATGGATTCCATGGTGAAGTTGCCCGCCCGCGCCCGGGCGTTGAAACGCCCCAGCCCGCAGTAAACCGCGTCGGCACCGGCGTCGCAGGCGGCGATGGCGCACTCCGGGGTACCGGCGGGAGCCAGCAATTCGGGCAAGGTTTTAGGTTTGAATTCTTTCATCCGGTTACTATACCCCGGCCGGCGGCGACTTGCAACCGATTTAGCGGTCAAAGCGCGAACATTATCGATTAAAGTAGGCCGGGCGCATTGAAAGTTCGCCGCCGGGGTGATATATTATAGAATTAATAAGTGCAAACCATAACCAATGAAGAGAAATCATGCGTGAACTGCGTAACATCGCCATAATCGCCCACGTCGACCACGGCAAGACCACCCTGGTCGATCAAATTCTGCGTCAGGCCAAGATATTCCGCGAAAACGAGGTGGTCGCCGAGTGCTTCCTCGACAACAACGACCTCGAACGCGAGCGCGGCATCACCATTTTGTCCAAAAACATCAGCATTCAGTACAAAGGGGTCAAGATCAACGTCATCGACACCCCGGGACACAGCGACTTCGGCGGTCAGGTGGAGCGCGTGCTCAAGCTGGCCGACGGCGTGATCCTGCTGGTCGACGCCGCCGAGGGGCCGATGCCCCAGACCCGGTTTGTACTCGAAAAGGCCCTTTCACTCAATCTTCGCCCGGTGGTGGTCATCAATAAGATCGACAAGCCCGACGCCCGCCCGTCGGCGGTGCACAACAAGGTGTTTGACCTCTTCTGCGAACTCAACGCCAGCGACGAACAGTTGGATTTCCCGCTGCTTTACGCCTCCGGCCGCGACGGCTGGGCGGTGCGCAACCTTAAAGACCCGCGCACGTCGATCTTCCCGCTGCTCGACGCCATTCTGGAATTTGTCCCCGCCCCCAAGCAGGTCGACGGGCCGGTATTGGCTCAGGTGGCCACGCTGGATTACTCGAACTTCGTCGGACGCATCGGCATCGGCCGTGTCTATCGCGGCGTGCTCGACACCAGCAAGCCGCTGGTGATCGTCAAACGCGACGGCACCACCGAGCCGACCCAGATCAAACAGTTGATGACTTTCGAAGGGCTTAAACGCACCGAGGCCAAAGAAGTCGAGTGCGGCGACCTCTGCGCCATCATCGGCATTGAGGATATCGATATATCCGACACCATTTGCGACGCGAACAACCCGGAGCAGATGCCGGTGATCGCCATTGACGAGCCGACTCTGTCGATGAATTTCCGCATCAACGACTCGCCGTTCTTTGGACGCGAGGGAAAATATGTCAGCAGCCGCCAGCTGCGCGAGCGTTTGTTTCAGGAAACCCAGCGCGACGTCGCGCTCCGGGTCGAGGAAATAAACGGCGACACGTTCAAGGTGTCGGGCCGCGGCGTACTGCATTTGGCGATCCTGATCGAAACCATGCGCCGCGAGGGTTACGAGCTGGCGGTAGCCAAGCCGCAGGTCATCTGCAAGGAGATCGACGGCGTGAAGAACGAGCCGATCGAGCGGCTCACGGTCGACGTGCCCAATGAATTCGCCGGCAAGATCATCGAAATGACCGG
>JAQVVK010000004.1:10949-26373 GCA_028698975.1 Victivallaceae bacterium | reverse complement strand
GTACTTGAAGCAGGTATTCAAACAAAGCGATCCCCCAGCTGGCAAACGCGGCGATCAGCCATGTCCGGTTCGACAGAAATTTCAGGTGTCCGTACCATGCAAACGTCATGAATACGTTGGAAAGCAACAGCAAACCGACCGTGCGAAACACCGGAGAAGTGAGAAAGTCCATTTTATTTGGCAACCTCGAGGATGATCAGCTTGATTTCGTCATCGGCCATCGAATTTGGCATCTGAAATTCGACGTATCCGGCGTCGTCCGGCTCAAAAGCGGCACTGGCTGTGGCGCGGGCGATTTCGGAAAACGAGGCGTTTTTGGCGATCGCCCGCAGTTTGCCGGAAAACGGTTTTGACGCCACCATATAAATCTGAAAATTGTTGCCGTTTATCTTGCTGGTGGTGAATTTCAACCCCGCCGCGTCGACACTGGCGTCTTCCCAGATCGCCGGCGGCTCGACCAGCTTGACCGGCACGTCAGGTGCGGTACGGGGCAAGGTCGCGCGTCTGGGGCGGTCTGGAAGAAGCCGGTACTGCGGGTCGGGGCGCAGCGGATCAAAAGCCGCCACCCGCGCCTCGCGTCTGGCCTCCGAACGCGCCATGGCATCCTGCACATCGGCTTGGCTGCAACCCGCGCCCAGCCCTATTATAACGGCGGCGGAGGCGGCCGACACGGCAAATAAATGAAAATCCATGGTGTAATCTCCCGCAAATGATTTGAAATAGTGCTTTTATCCGGTTAAGTTATAATAAATACGCAAAAAATGAAAATGCAAGCGAACAGTGCGGATTATGGGCGGCAAACATATAGTTGATATGGCGGGAGAGACCAATCTGGGTCTTTGCCGCCGCCACAACGAGGACTGCTTTTGCCTGGCCGACCAGCCGGGGAGGCGCTGCGCTTTGGCGGTGGTGGCCGACGGCGTCGGCGGGCATGAGCGCGGCGAACTGGCCAGTTTGATCGTCTGCCGGGGGCTGCTGCGGGCTTTTCTTGGTTCGAACGACCATGAATTGATGGCCGATGGCGGGGCCGTGGAGTTTCTCTCCGCCAACGTGGCGGTCATCAACACCCGGCTTTTCCAGCGCAATCTGCGCGAACGGCTTGACCGCCCGATGTGCACGACGTTTGCCGCTCTGATGGCGTTGCCGGGGCGCATTGCGATCGGCTGGGCTGGCGACAGCCGCTGTTATGAATACAACCCGGCGACCGGGTTGAGGCAGCTTACCTCGGATCACACGCTGGCCGCCGAATACGAGCTTAAATACGGCAAACAGCTTCCGCACGACAACCGGCTTAACAGCATCATCGCCCGCGCGGTGGGGCCGCGCGAACCTCTGGCCATCGATACCCGCGAATTTCCGCGCCCGGCCGACAGCCGGTATCTTGTTTGTTCGGACGGGCTTTCTGGATTCGTCTCTCCCGACACCATCGAAAACGAGCTGCGCGACTCCGCGTCGGCGCGCGAAGCCTGCGGGCGGCTGATCCGCATCGCGCTTCTGGCCGGCGGCAAAGACAACGTGACCGCGGTCGCGGTGTTCCCCGGGAAGGAGTGAACCAATGGCTCTTTTGGAAGTCGATGATCTGCATGTCGATTACCCGGTGCGCGGCGCGTGGTTTGGCCGCAAAAAGTTTCTGCACGCCGTCAACGGGGTGTCGTTTGCGCTCGACCGCGGCGACATTGTCGGGCTGGTCGGTGAATCGGGCTGCGGCAAAAGCACGCTGGGGCGGGCTTTGGTGCGGCTGGAAACGTCGGGCGGGCGGATTATGCTGCATGGCCGCGATCTGGGCGGGCTGAGCGGCGGCGAATTGCGCCGGGCGCGCAAATCGTTTCAGATGATCTTTCAGGACCCATACGGTTCGCTCAATCCGCAGCTTTCCATAGCCCGCACGCTTGACGAAGTGCTCGCTTTGCATGTTTCCGGCGACCGGGCGGCCCGGCGGGTCCGGGCGGCGGAGCTGCTCGAAAAAGTGGGGCTTGACGCGTCCGCGCTCGACCGTTATCCGCACCAGTTCTCCGGCGGCCAGCGGCAGCGTATCGGCATTGCCCGCGCACTGGCGGCGGAGCCGGAATTTATCGTGGCCGACGAACCGGTTTCCGCGCTTGATGTGAGCGTACAGGCGGCCATCATCAATCTATTGTCAGACATCCGGCGCGACACCGGAGCCGCCTTTCTTTTTATCGCCCACGACCTTGCGGTGGTCGAGCATATTTCCGACCGGATCATGGTCATGTATCTGGGGCGCATTGTCGAGGAGGGCGGGGCGCACGAGCTGGTCGCTTCGCCGCGCCACCCCTACACCTGCGCGCTGCTTTCGGCGGTGCCGCGTATCGAACACGACGGCCGCAAACGGCTGGTGCTGCCGGGCGATGTGCCGTCGCCGCTTGCTCCGCCGCCGGGGTGCGCGTTTCACACCCGCTGCACCCGCTGTACCGAGCGTTGCCGGGTCGAAACGCCGCGGCTTGCGCCGTTGGCGGACGGAAGTTCGCGCCGCTGTGCGTGTTTCAACCCGATTCCGGCGGAAACGGTGACGCCATGAAGCAGTTCATCGACCGGTTGCGCCGGCTTTTTTCTCCCGCCGACAAGCGTAGAATGGCCGGCATTGCGCTTCTTATGACCGTTTCGGCACTGCTGGAAACCGCCGGGCTGGGGTTGCTGGCGGCGGCGGCGGCGATATTTCTGTCGCCGGAAATCGTGGAGTCGCACCATTGGCTGGCCGCCTATAGCGACTGGCCGCTCTGGGGAGGCAACCGGGCGGTTTTCATTGCACTGAACATGTCGGCGGTGGGGCTGATGCTGATAGTCAAGAGCGGATTTTCACTTTGGATCGTACATATTCAATCCGGATTCATTTTTGCGAGGCAGTGCGAACTCTGCGCCAGACTGCTTGACAACTATCTGGCCGCCGGATTTTCTCCGGCCGCGTCGTCGGTCGACCGCATGGGCAACCTAAACCGGGTGGCGGTATTTTGTTCGGGCGCGCTGTTGCCGGCCATGCAGACGGCTTCGGATCTCATATTGACCGCCGCGCTTGCGTTGGCGGCGGTCTGGTTTCAACCGGTGCTGACCTTATGCGGCGCGGTGTTTATGGCTCTGGCGGCCTGGCTGGTGCATTGGCTGCTGCATGGAGCCAACACCCGGGCCGGCAAAGCGTATCTGCAAAGCAGCGTCGCTTTCGACCGGGTCAAACACGATGCGTTAAAGGGCGAAAAAACGGTTGAACTCTGTGGAGCCGAGCCGCTCTTTTCCCGCCGGGGCCGGGCGGCGGCCGCCGCGTTGAGCGACGCGGGGCGCAGGCTTTACACACAGGGGCAGATACCGCGCTTTGCGCTGGAATCGGCGGCATTGGTGCTGGCTCTGGCGATCTTTGTCGTTATGCTGCTCAACCATGTGGCGGCGTCGGAGATTATTTTAGCTTTCACTTTGATCGCCGCATTGATGTCGCGCCTGCTGCCGGCGTTGAGCCGTATCAACTATAATCTGGCTCAGATCAGGCAAAACGGGCCGTTGTTTGACTCGCTGTATGCCGAGCTTACGGCAAACGACGGCGATCTCGCCGGGGAAACCACGGCGGCGGCGGTTCCGTTTACTCTGGAGCGCGAATTCCGGTTTGACGATGTTTCATTTGGCTATCCCGGCCGGGAAAAGATCTTCAATGGCCTCGGGTTTGTCTTGCCGGCACACGGCAGTCTCGGCATATCCGGGCATACCGGGCGCGGCAAAACAACGCTGGCCGATCTTGCGACCGGCTTGCTCCGGCCTGACGCGGGGCGAATTTCCGCCGACGGCCGCGATATTTCGGAATCTTTCCGGCAGTGGCGGCGTGCCGTCGGGGTGGTGACGCAGGAGACGTTTGTTTTTGACGGCACGATCCGCGACAACATCGTTTTGGGTCTGTCGCAAATCGACGACGCGGCGGTGTGGCGGGCGTTGGAGCTGTCGCAGCTGCGGGGATTTGTCGAATCGCTGCCTGGAAAGCTCGATTACCGCCCGTCGGACAACGGCGGCGACCTCTCCGGCGGCCAGCGTCAGCGGCTCGGCATAGCGCGGGCGTTGGTGCGCGAACCCAAGCTATTGATACTTGACGAGGCGACCAGCGCGCTTGACCGCGACACCGAAAACGCTTTCGCGGAGGCTTTGGAAACGCTTAAAGGTCGGGTCACATTGCTGGTGGTTGCTCACCGTCCGGCGACGCTGGAGCGGTGCGACCGGGTGATCGACTTGGATAAGCTCGCTTAACGGCGTTTGCCTTACCGGCTTTGCGCGGCTGGCGGATTTTCCGTTTAATGCTGTTTTAAGCGGCGTTTCAGGCCGCCCAGCCATTGATGCAGAGGTATGACGTTTGAGCCAAACCAGTAAACTCCTATCCAGAGAATCGCGCCGTAAAAGAACCAGCAGTTGCGATAGTTTTTCATGTATCTAAAAAACGGCAGCGGCCGGGAGTAAGAGTTGTACTGATGAAAAAAGTCGAAGTGCATGGGTATAATATACGAAAACAGGAGAAGCCTTTTTTCCCGGACGAGTGTCTTTGAGGAGAGTTTCCCCTTGTCAAATTCCGCATTGAGCAGGTTAAGATAATTCACGCCGAAAATCCTTGCGTTGTTTCGGTCGGCGGCGAATTTAACCTGTAATCCGGATTGTCCGGCATGGTCGACAATACAGCCCGGCCGACCCGAATCAAGAAGTCGCAGCAGCATATCTACATGCGGGAAATTGTTCTCCCATGCCCGAAACGGATCTCCGAGCGAATAATATGCCGACCTTTCGATGCAAAAATAATTGATTGCCGTTAGCTTGTACGAAATTTCCCGGATCAGATATTCCACCGAGTCAATGCGCGTTGATGCCGCGTTTTTCCGTTCCCTTACCGGAATGAAAAAAGCATAGTCGTCGCCGTGCTGCTCCAGCGCGTCAACCAGATTGTCGAGTGCGCCGCGATCATATTGCATGTGATCGGTGGTCAACTTCAAAAAACGGCCGCGCCCGTGTTCCAGCGCAAATTGGAAATTAAGATGAGGGTCAATGCTTCTTTCCTGCCTGAAACAGTTGACTCGCCCCGGATATTTTTCCTGATAGGAAAGAGCGAGCCGGGAAGTTTCATCGCTGGAATTGTTGTCCGAGATGACGATTTCCACCCGGCCGTCGGCAAACGATTTCTCGGAAACGATCGATTCCAGCGTGGATTTCAGAGAATGGTCGCGATTCCACGTCGGTATGCAGACGGAGCAGACTATGGTATGGTCGAACATTTATTTACTCTTTCAAAAACAATAGATTGCGAAACGCCTGATAAAACCCGGTCTTCGGCACGTCGCGGTCGGCCCGTACCGTGTCGAATCCGTAATATTGCGCGGCCAGACGGTTGACAAAGAAATCCGGGTCGGCCGAGATGTCTTCCACATAGATGTACTGAAAGAAATTCTTGCGGTATGTGCGGTGTGCCGCGAAAACCGGATTGCGTTCGCCGGCGGCATGAGCCTCGGCCACTTCGACTTCACGCCGCTTGGCGTCGTCGCGTATGGCGGTTATATCGCACAAGGCCGTCACCGCGATCAGCAGCCCGGCCAGAGCGGCGATGCGAAGCGGAAGCCGCCAGCATGCCGACCGAAACGCGGCGGTGGCGGCGACGACCGCCGCCATCGCCATCATCACCGTGCTCGAATAGTAGGAGCGCATGGCGGGCAGAACTCCCGCGCCGGCAAAGGCGAGCGCAAGCAGAAGTGATCCGGCCGCGAATACCAGCGACGACCGGGGAAGCTTTCCTTTCAGTTTCAGAGCGGAGAGGCCGAGAATAAGCAGCACCATCGGCATGGCCGCCCCCCAAAACGCCAGCACTTGCGACAGCAGCATGATCCGCCCGACGAACCCGGCCGCTTGCATGCCGGACTCCGTCGACTGCGCCCGCACCCAGACTCCGGGCGCGGTAAACATGGCGACGCCGCCGGCTATAAATGCGACAGCTCCGGCCAAAACACTTTTGGGTAAAGTCAATTTTTTTCTGCGGCAGTAAATCACACCGGTCACCAAAGCGAGACCGCCGACCGCCGCGATATTTTCATTGGCGAACCCGGCGGCCGCGCCAAGCGCGATCAGGGCGGCCCAATGTGCTTTGCCCTGCTCCCAACCGCGCCGCATAAGGGCGACAAATCCCAAAACCGGCAACATTCCCCAGCTGTAATTGGTTGCTCCGCACATCCAAAACATGGTGTCGCGGGGTCGGGCGAGAAAGAAAGCGAACATAACCGTGAGCATGATGAATCCGGCATGCTCCGCCCGGTCGTCGCGCCGGGGCAAACGCCCGAAAGCGGCCAGCCACGCCAGCACGACCAGCGCGGCTTGAACGAAGGGGTTTAATATGTCAAACCATATTTTGCCGAAGATCAAAGGGAAATAAGAAAATATGCACCCGGTGCGCACCGACCAGTGAAAATAATCGTGGTGGAACTGGCCGAAAAATCCGCGTGCGGCTACTTCCGTCGCCGAAAAATCATCACCTCCGACCGGGTAGATCACCGAGATCACCGCGACCCAAGCCATGTAGACCGCCAGCACGATGGCGGTGTCGAAGCGCAGAAGTTTTTTCATCGTCCCAGAACCCGGAAACGCAGCGACCTGCCTATTGCGGCGGCAAACTCGCGCAAGGTGAGATTTACCGGCGCGTCGTCGGAAAGGAGCCGTTCTTCATAGGTGATAAACGCTTTTTTGAGCATTTCTTCCGGTATCAGGCGGCCTCCGGTAAAGCCGCAGCCTTTTGCAATATACCACGGCATATGTTCTATGGCGTGGGCGAGGGTGCCGACCCGCGCCAGCGGTTCCTGAGGAAACTCCTCGTAAGACGGCGGCTGTTTCAACAGCGGGGCCAATGCGGCCGGGCGGTAGTAGAACATGCTGCCGGGGGCGAACTCAGGTTGAATGCGGTCGCAGACGGGGGGCAGGCCAAACCGGGCCAGCAGTTGGTCGCATTGTTTCAAATCGTCAGGGTGCCAGCGAAAAACGCGTGGCCCCATCAGGGAAAGCACTGGCGGCAGGACCGGCATAAGCAGACCGAACATTGGGTCGGCAAAACGGTTTAGGGCAAAGGCGACGCGGTCGGAGTCAAACAGCAGGCTGCGCCACAGAAACTCCCGCCAGCGATCACCGAGATCGTCGCCTCGTTCGAGGCTTTTTTTGGTATGCAGTTTCAGTGCGACATCATAACCGAGGTGGTCGTTGACCGGAAGCGCATGAAGCCACGGCGCGATGTCGCGGCCGCGGTTGGGGGTTTGATGGAAGATCAGACGCTGCATGTTTTTCGGAAGCGGCGCGAGTTTTGCCTTGGTTTCGGCAAACGGCGAGGTGACGACAAGATCGAACTTGACCGGAATGCGGTCGAGAGCGGTCTGGAGTTCCGGCCACAGGTCGGTATAGAATACATGGGCGACGACCAGAAATTTCAACTTGTCGGGCGGAGCGACCGGCCCGGCCGCCGGGGCAAGCAGTTCGGGTCGAACGATTTTGGTGGCTGTTGCGGACATGCTCTACCTTGTTTTGTTGTTTTTTGTATTGTTTAAGATAGTGCTGATCCGTGTTTTTTACAAGTCGCCGATATTATAGTCGATTATGCAAAACCCTATTTTGAGATCGCTTTTAGGAAACAAAAGCGACGTGTACTCAAGTACACGAGCTTGACGTTAACGCCAAAGACGCTCAAAAGAGGGTTTTGCATAATCGACTAATTTTTTGGACGCTTCGCTTAAAAATTTTTGTTTAGCTGACGCCCGCCTTTGGTCAGAGGGCTACTCGCCCTCTGCTGCTCCTCGCAAGGGCAAAGCCCTTGACCTAACGCCGCTTGCGCGGCTGCTGTGCAGTGCAGTGCATTGGCTGGGCTTGGGGCGCGGCTGCAGTACAGTACATTGGCAGGGCTTGGGGCGCGGCAACGGGCATTGGCTTCGCCCGCAACTATCGGAAATCTTACTTTACATCGTGATAATCGTAGATCTGTCCACGGAAATTTCGAAACTTGCGATACTCGCCGCCACATCCGCATTCATACTGCGGCACCAGCGTTATTTTCCCCCCGCCCCCCGGCAAATCTACCGCAAAATGTGGTATCGCCATGCCGCTCGTTCGGCCTCGCATCGCCTCAATAATTTTTACCCCTGCCGCCAACGGCGTTCTGAAGTGACTGTTGCCGCGAGCCAAGTCACACTGAAAAATATAATACGGCCGCACCCGCGCCGCCAACAATGAACACATTAGTTCGCGCATTACCGCCGGATCATCGTTTACTCCCCTCAGCAATACCGTCTGACTGCCCAGCGGAATACCCGCGTCCGCCAAGCGACCCAACGCCGCCACCGCCGCCGGCGCAAGTTCCCTCGGGTGGTTGAAGTGCACGTTAATATACAGCGGATGGTATTTCTTGAGCATTCGAGTCAACTTTACCGTTATCCGCTCCGGCAGCATACATGGCGTGCGTGTGCCGATTCGCACAAAACGCACATGCTTGATCGCATGCAGACGAGCCAAAATATACTCCAAATTCTCATCATCAAGCAGCAACGGGTCACCCCCCGAAACCAGCACATCCTGAATCGATCCGGTTCGCGCAATATAATCAAATCCGGGTTCAAGATTGGCCGGGTCGATGTGGCCGCATTGTCCGAACTTCCGCTTCCTTGTACAGAAACGGCAGTATGTCGCACAACAATCGGAAACCGTAAAAAGACAATGATCCGGGTAACGATGCACCACGTTTGGCACCGGTGTGTCAGGCTCCTCACCCAAGGGATCGTCAAGCAGATCGCCGTCGTCTTCAAGTTCACGACCGTCCGGCATACACTGCAAATACAACGGGTCGCCCTTTTCCCGGATCAGCGACCAATAATGCGGCGAAACCTGAAAGCGAAACATTTCCGCCGCTTTCTTAACGTCATCTTCAGGCAGTTCAAATTTCCTGACCGCCGCGCCGATGTCTGTTACCGCTGTTTTCAGCGATTGTCGCCATTTCTCCATCACTTCACCGTTTGTCTGAAAAAAGAAACGGGAAGAATGACGAATTTTTTCGCCGTTCTTCCCGTTTTTATGCAATCATGCTCAATAAAGCATTTTGAGCAATACACCAGCCGCCACCGCCGAACCGATGACACCGGCAACGTTCGGACCCATCGCGTGCATCAGCAGGAAGTTCTGCGGATCCGCCTCCAAGCCGACCTTGTTTGCCACGCGCGCCGCCATCGGCACCGCCGAAACACCGGCCGCTCCGATCAACGGATTGATCTTGTTCTTCTGGAAGACGTTCATTATCTTGGCGGAGATCACACCGGTCGCCGTACCAATACTGAACGCGATCGCGCCCAATACCAGGATACCCAGCGTCTGGAGCGACAGAAATTGATCCGCCGAAAGCTTTGAACCTACCGCCAGACCGAGGAAGATCGTAACAATGTTGATAAGCGCATTCTGCGCCGTCTGGTTGAGACGCTCGACCACACCGCACTCACGCATCAGGTTGCCAAACATCAGCATACCGATCAACGGGCCGGCGTCTGGCAGCAGAAACGCGCAGATGAGTGTAACCAAAATCGGGAAGCAGATCTTTTCGACCTTGCTCACCGTGCGCAACTGGCTCATGCGTATCTTGCGCTCGGCTTCGGTGGTCAGCAGCTTCATGATCGGGGGCTGAATGATCGGCACCAAAGCCATGTAACTGTAAGCCGCCACCGCCACCGCGCCCAGAAGTTTAGGCGACAGCTTGCTGGTGAGGAAAATCGAAGTCGGGCCGTCGGCTCCGCCGATGATACCGATACTGGCCGCGTCCTTGAGGTCGAAGTCAATACCGGGTATCCACATCGTGAGGCAGAGCGCGCCCAACAGCGCGGAGAATATACCAAACTGCGCCGCTCCGCCCAGAAACGCGGTGCGCGGATTGGCCAGCAACGGCCCGAAGTCGGTCATCGCACCGACACCCATAAAGATGAGCAGCGGGAATACCCCCGTTTCGATACCGAAGTTGTAGATCATGCCCTGAATCCCCTGCGGCCCCGCAATACCGGCCAGCGGCATGTTGGCCAAAATCGCGCCGAATCCGATCGGCAGCAGCAGCAAAGGTTCAAACTGTTTGACGATGGCCAGATAGATCAGCAGCAGCGCGATCAACATCATGATGACCCGCCCCAAGCTGAGATTCCAAGTGCTGCCGAAATCGCCGCGGGTAGCCTGCGTGATGAGATCGCTTATGCCCGTGCTCTGCCACAACCCCTTGAAAGCATCTCCCCTACCGGGCAGCGGCTTCACATCAGGATTGGCGTTGTCAACCGAGCCGTGCAACATCTCACGCGGCAGGCAACAGCCGATCAGCATGCCGGGAAGAATCGTCCCCGCCGGAGAAACTCCGGGATTGAGCGACTCGACCTTCAACGACTGCATCAACTGAAGTTTGCTCTTGCTCCGCCCCTCCGGCGCAAGCGTCATTACTTCGCTGCCGGGAATGAACTTCTGCTTCGGAGCCATGTAAACCGAGTAGACCGCCGCCGGCTTCTTCCACTCGTAACGCAGGTAAAGACGCCCGTCCTTACCCTTGTACCAACCGTAAACGTCGTCGCTTGCCGAGTCGAGCCGGGTCGCGCCGTCGGGCAGGGCCGCGGCTGAAATCGCCGCTGTCGCAGGCATATCGGCAACCGGCTCGACCAGTGGCTCCGGCGCGGCGAAAACCGCCGCGACCGAAAGCATGACCGCCGTTGCCAAAAAAGACTTGAGGAAACGCATTTGTCACTTCTCCTCGATCATGGCCAGCACATCGCCGGCGGCGACGACCTGACTGGCCGTCACATTGATTTCACGCACAATACCGGCCTTGGGGGCCTTGATCTCGGTTTCCATCTTCATCGCTTCGATGACCAAAACGGTTTCGCCTTCGGCCACTTCGGCTCCGACGGCGGCGACAATCTTCACCACCGTACCCGGCAGCGGAGAAGCCAACGGCTTGGCCGCGCCGCTTCCGGCAGCCGGAGCCGCAGACGCCGCCGCAGGAGCAGCACCCTCGGCCACCTTGACCGCAAAGTTTTTGCCGTTCACCGTAGCGGTATAGCTCGCGCCATCGGCAGCCAGCTGCACCGTGACCGTCTTGCCGTCGATGGTGGCGGTATAAGACGCGGCACTCTTGGCGGCGGCGGCGGGTTTGGCGGCTTCTTTATAGCGAATACCCATCGGGCGATCACCCTTAAGGTACTTGAGGCCCTTGTCGCCGCAAGTGGAGACGATGAAGATATTTTCGTCGTTCACCGGCAGTCCGGCGGCTTCCAGCAGACCGGTGTTGTATTTGACACCGAGCTTCGGATTGGCGTCGTTAAGCTCGACCACCGACTTGGTGGTCGGCTCAAGACCAAGCTGCTGCTCGGCCAATTTGACGATTTCCGGATCGGGCGGCACCGGGGTCTTGCCAAAGTAACCCAGCACCATCTTGCCGTAGCCGTTCTTGTCGATCACGCTCCAGCGGCCGCGCATGGCGTTGGAAAAAGCCTGCTGGAAGTAAAACTGCGAGACCGGGGTCACCGACGTGCCGAAACCACCCTTGGCGACCACTTCGCGCATTTCCTCGATGCACTTGTCGAACTTGTCGAGGCAGTTGTTGTCGCGCATCATCTGGGTGTTGGCCGTGAGCGCGCCGCCGGGCATCGGCGAGAAGATGATCTTCGGAGAGACCTGCATGGATTCCGGCGGCATGAAATACTTGTCCATGCACTGTTCAAAGACCTTTTCCGCGGCCAGAATCTTTTCCGGATCGATGTCGAGCGTGTATTCCGTGCCGCGCAGACGCTGGTACATCACCAGAATATCGGCTTCGCAGGTGCCGCCCGAAAGCGGGCTCATCGCCAGATCGACTACGTCGGCTCCGGCCTGAATGGCCGCCATGTTGCAGGAGACCGCCATGCCGGCGGTGTCGTGAGTGTGGAACTGGATCTCGCGGTCGTTGCCGATCAGCTCGCGGGCCAGCTTCACAGTTTCGAAAACCGTGGCCGGGGTGGAGGTGCCGGAAGCGTCCTTGAAAGCGAGACTGTCAAACGGCACGCCGTCTTCAAGGATCTCGCGCAGACGGTCGATGTAGAACTTCGGCGTGTGCGCGTAGGTTTCGTTAAGCCCGGGAGCCAGCCCCATCATGGTGATGGTGACCTGGTGCTTCAGGCCGTTGTCATGAATCGCCCGGCCGGAAACCGCCAGATTGCGCACATCGTTGAGCGCGTCGAAGTTGCGGATGGTGGTTATGCCGTGCTTCTTGAAGAGCTTGGCATGCAGATTGATGATGTCGGTTGACTGCGAGGAGAGACCGACCACGTTGACGCCGCGCGAGAGCGTCTGCAAATTGACGTTGGGGCCGACCAGTTCGCGGCAGCGATCCATCATGTCAAACGCGTCTTCCTGGCAATAGAAATAAAGGCTCTGAAAGCGGGCGCCGCCGCCGATTTCGATGTAGTTGATTCCGGCCTTGACCGCCGCGTCGAGCGCGGGCAGGAAATCATCGGTTTTGACGCGGGCGCCGAGGCAGGACTGAAACCCGTCGCGGAACGAACAATCCATGAATTTGATTTTTTTCATATTCTCTTAAAAGCTCCAAAATGAAGTTTGTTGATTTCAATCATTACCGACGCGCCATTTCGACGGCGGTGGCGGCGATGGCCGCCAGCTTGACGTCGTCGGACGAAGCGGCAGGTTTCTTTGGTGCGGGGGCGGCCGGCATCAGGGCGTTCTTAAACGGAGCCAACACCTTTTCCTGAATGCACATCAGCACGATCATCACGGCGAGGAAGCAGTACACCCACCCCATGCCGAGCACCATCAGCTTGAGACCGCTGATGATAAGCTCTTCATTGCTCATAAACCACCTCTGTTTTTTGTTTAATCGGACAATCCGAGTTTTTTGTTCACCCTGCCCCAGTCCACCGAGGAGCGATCGACCCGTACGTCGCCGCAATTTACCGTCACCATCCCGGTCGCGGTTCGCAACAACATGGCCCCGTCGGAGGCGATACCCTCGAACACGCCGGTCAATCCGGCTCCGTCCGCGGCCACCACCCCGATGGATTCGCCCACCAGCAGATTGGCAGCCCGCCAGCGGTCTGTCAATTCTGCGGCATTATTCAAACATATAATATAATACCTTTTCAGCGATTTAGCCAGTTCTTTCAACAAAAAATCGAGATTAAAAACATGTCCGGCCGCCGCCTGCAGCGAAGTCGCCGGCAGATCGATCCGGGCAAGCTCATCCATGGAGAGGTTGACATTTAGCCCCATGCCGGCGACCACCCCGGTGGCGCGACCCTGCGAGATCACCGCGCTTTCGCAAAGTATGCCGCATATCTTGCGGTCTTTTATATACACATCGTTGGGCCACTTGAGGAAAGCGCGGTTTGAACCCAAGGCGGCGTTGACGCAGTCGCGCACACCAAGTCCGGCCACGCAACCGGCGTGAAATCCGTTGGCGAGATTCTTCATGACCATGGTGACGGCGATGCAACAGCCGGGAGGCGAAACCCATGTTCTTCCCCGCCGTCCGCGACCGGCGGTCTGCTCGAAGCTGGCGACCACCGCTCCATCCGGGAGTTCGGCAAAGTGGTCGCGGGCATAAGTGTTGGTGGAATCCACCGCATCAAGTTTGATAATTACCGGATTCACCGCCGACCTCGATCTATGCGGACTTGCGGCCGAAATCTTGCGGCACCAGCGTGCGGATCAACGCCACCGAGCCGAAACCGATCAAGCTGCCCGCCACGACCCAAATAAAGAACCCGGTATAGCCGAGCTGCTGCTGAATCCACCCGGCGATGGCACCGGGCAGAGCCAGCCCCAACGCCATAAACCCGGTCATCAGAGCATAATGGCCGGTGCGGTTGCGACCGCTGTCGGAGGCAAACCAGAGCATGGCCAGCATGTAGGAGCTGAACCCCAGCCCGTAGCCAAATTGCTCGATCGCGACGCAGAGCGTCACCACCAGCGACGACTCCGGCATCGCCCACGCGAGATAGACATAGACCAGATCGGGCAGATTGATGGCCAAAGCGAACGGCCAAAACATGCGGCGCAGTCCGCAGCGCATTACGATCACGCCGCCGAGCACTCCGCCGGTCAAAAGCGCGACGACTCCGATGGTGCCGTAGATGAATCCCTGCCGGGCAAGCGACAAACCCAGCCCGCCCGCTTCGCGGTGGTCGAGGATAAACGGCACGGCGATCTTGCTGAGCTGGCTTTCGGCAAAGCGATAGAGCAGAAGAAATCCGAGCATGCGCCAGACGCCGGGTTTGCGGAAGAAACTTCCGAAGCTCGTCAAAAAATCCAGCCACATCGAACCGGCCGCCGGGTTGGGTTTATCTCCGGGCAGCGTAAAGTAATGAAACACGGCAAGCAGGAAATAGACGGCCGCCGCCGCGCAGAGAGCCGCGCCCCAGCCGACGGCCAGACCCGATCCAGGCTCGACGAAGCCGGCGGCGATCACTCCGGCCAGCATCACCACGCCGCCCTGCGCCGAAATCATCGCCACCCGGTAAAACGTGTTGCGGATTCCGGAATAAAACGACTGCCGGTCGGGTGTCAAGGCGATCAGATACAATCCGTCGGCGGCAATATCGTGGGTGGCCGAGAAAAACGCCGCCGCCGCAAAACAGGCCAGCATCACCGCCGAACCTGCCGCTCCCAGTTGCCATATGCACAGCCCGCCGGCCAATACGCAGACGGCGATGGCCAGTTCGGAGCGGACGATCCAGTTTTTCTTGCTGCCGCGCAAATCTACGATGGGGGCCCACAGCGGTTTGACGATCCACGGCCACACGAGAAAGCTTGTCCACAGCGCGTTGTCGGCGTTGCCCACGCCGAGCGAGGCCAAAATGTTAACCGAAACCACCGTGATGAGAATATACGGCATACCCTCGGCGAAATAAAGCGTCGGCACCCAAAGTGCCGGAAGAGACCGGCTGCTCATTTTTGCACCTCGACCGTTTTGGAATCGGAGGCGGCGGTTGCCGCCGACTTGCTTTTCAGCTCTTTGGGCGGCGGCGGAGCGGATTCGCGCCGCATACCGTCAAGCTGATCGCGGTAATCCGGCGAATAAAATTCCTGCATGGAAAGAGCGTTCACCCGGGCGGATACCGCCAGCAGCCGGATACAGCTTTTGTCGAAAGCCTCGTCCGGAGTTGGCACGCGGTCGCGCAGCGGAGTAAGCATGACCAGAAACACGACAAAGGCGGCCAGCGTGAATCCGGCGATGAAAGCGCAGGCAAACGAGCCGAGTTTGCCCGCGATCGGCGGCAATGCGAGTTTGCACTCCGACGACTTCATATATTTGAGCGACTGCCGCAACACGATGGCGACGGTCAGCGCGACGGCGAGCGTCGCCGCAAACGGAGCCCACACGCCGAGCAGACCGGGCGCGAGATCGCCGATGAACTTCGCCGCGGCC
>JAQVVK010000004.1:0-10939 GCA_028698975.1 Victivallaceae bacterium | reverse complement strand
GCCGGTTCGCTCCATATTCCGGTATAGACGGCAAAGACCACAGTCCACATGGCGAACCAGCAGCCGGCCGGCGTCTTTTTGACTCCGATCAGTCCGCAGATCAGCGCGAATCCGAGTATTGCCAGATTTATCATAATTTATTGCTCCAGATCCATCGTCACCCGCTGGACTTCGGCCAGCGAAGTGACCCCGGCGGCGACCAGCTTGTACCCCTCGTATGCGAGCGCGGAAGCACCGTGTTCGACGTCGATCCCCTCCTTGATGCTGCTCAATGTCGCGCTGTCCGACTCTAAAAGCGAACGGAAAGAGTTGTTCATCACCAGCAGGTCGAACAACGCCACCCGCCCCGAAAACCCGGTGCCGTCGCATTCGCGGCAGCCGACCGGCTCGCAAACCCCGTCCGGGTCAAGACCGGCCCGGTGGAAATAATCGACAAAATCAGCCGACATGGCGACCCGGCGGCGGCAGGCCGGGCACAGCCGTCGCACCAGCCGCTGTGAAACGATAAGCTGCAAGGTGGCGGCCAGACTGCGCAGCGGCACACCGAGATTCATCAGCCGGTCGATGGTGCCGATGTTGTCGTTGCTGTGCACGGTTGCGATGATGAGGTGGCCGGTCTGGGCGGCGTTGACCGCGATCTGGGCGGTCTCGTCGTCGCGTATCTCGCCGAGGCAGATAACGTCGGGATTTTGGCGCAGAGCGTTGCGCAGAAGTTTGGCAAAGGTGATGTCGGCGCGATTGTTGACCTCCATCTGGCTGATCTCCTCGACCACATGTTCGATCGGGTCTTCGATGGAGATCACGTTTTTCATCGAGTAGTCGATCTCTTTGAGCAGGGCGTACAAGGTGGAAGTCTTGCCGCTGCCGGTAGGGCCGCAAATGAGGATCATGCCGGACGGCACTTTTATAGCGTTAAGCAGTGTTCTAAGAGAATCCGGGTCCACGCCGGTGTCGCGCAGCGTCATCGGGCCTGCGCTGGAGGCCAGAACGCGCACCGCGATCTTTTCGCCGCCGAATGCGCCGACGCTGGCGACGCGAAACGAGGCACTGCCTTTGGCGGTGCGTGCGCTGAATGCGCCGTCTTGCGGGCGGCGTTTTTCGGTAATGTCCATTCCGGCGGAGACCTTGATCGAACTGATGACGCTGCCGCCGATGTCACCGGAAATATCCATCACTTTGCGCAGCGCGCCGTCGATGCGGTAACGCACCTGAATGACCTCACCGGGTTTGGGGTCGAGAAAAATATCGCTGGCCCGTTTGGACAATGCGTCAAAGATTAGTTTTCTGGTTATGTATATTGAGTCATGCCCGGTTTCGTCGGCGTCGGCCATATCGAGCACCTTCTGGCCGCGTGAATCGAAAATTTCGATGTCGAAGTCGCGTTTGATCTCGCCATTTTTGCCGAAAACGCCGGAAAAGTTTTCGATCAGCCAGCTGCGGCAAAACAAAATGGCGATCACTACCGGGCCGGCCAGCAGGGCGATAAGATCGAACCAGCCGCGCAGACGCGGTCGGCAGTTGACGGCGGCGGCGGCGTTAAGCGCATACGCCCCGGAGAATATCCAGACCGCGAGGATCAGAATTTTAATTGGATCGTATGGCACATTGACACCGCTGATAAAAAGACATGTTCTTGGATAAAGTACCTTGCTTTCCATAAAAATTCAAGCAATAAAGCATATCAGGGCTTGAAAAAACGGTCTTTTGTCAATATAATATGAATGTATACAACACACAATCCGAAAGGACGGAAAAATGGACGATCTGGCAAAAAAAATCACCGAACGGCTCGAAGAGCTTCGGGTACATCTTCAGGCAGACAACGGCGACCTTGAAATCGTTGAGATCGAGGGAAAAACGGTGCGTCTGCGGTTGCGCGGAGCATGTGGCGGCTGTCCGCACGCCACCATGACGATCAAGAGCGGTCTGGAGCGCATTTTGCGCGAGGAGATCGACCCGGAAATCGTGCTGGAGCGGGTTCTGTAATCTGCGTTGTTTTTTGTGGTAGGGGCCGTACTTTTCTTTTCCGTGATACGGAAATGAATGGTACGGTTTTTTTTGCCGACATCTGCGGGGCGGCTTAACGCCACCCGCTATTTATCCCCCGGTGGCAAAGCAGAGCATTTGCAATAATGATGATTGTATTTCGATCAAGGCGAGCGAAGCCGCCGCGACGTCACCGCTTTCCTTTGCGAACTATCCTTTCACGGGGAAAGGAAAGTACGGCGCAAGGGCAAAGCCCTTGACCTAACGCCGCTTACGCGGCTGCTGGGCAGGGATCCCCTCCTGCGGCGCAAGTTAGTTTTTGAGGCTTTGTATCGGTGCGGGGATCCGGCCGCCACGATGAATCATTCGCGATGGCGAGTATCGCGGCAACTCTATTACCGGAGCCTCTCCAAGCAGACCGCCAAAGGTTACCATGTCCCCCGGTTTGCCGAAAGGAATGAGACGGACTGCCGTCGTTTTTGAGTTGACCATGCCAATCGCCATTTCGTCGGCAATCACCCCGGATATGGTCTCGGCCGTAGTGTCGCCCGGTATGGCTATCATGTCAAGCCCAACCGAACAAACCGCCGTCATCGCTTCAAGTTTTGCCAAAGTCAATGCTCCGCAACTGGCCGCCGCAATCATGCCGGCATCTTCCGAGACCGGTATGAACGCGCCAGACAATCCGCCGACATGCGACGATGCCATCACTCCGCCTTTTTTTACCGCGTCATTGAGCATGGCGAGCGCAGCCGTTGTGCCGCATCCGCCGCATTTTTCCAAACCGATGTTTTCCAGTATTTCCGCCACCGAGTCGCCTACCGCCGGAGTCGGCGCAAGCGAGAGATCGACAATCCCGAAAGGCACGTTGAGCCGCCGCGAAGCCTCCTCCGCAACCAACTGCCCCATGCGCGTAATCTTAAAGGCGGTGCGTTTGATCGTTTCGGCGATTTCAGTCAGATCGACATCACCCGCCCGACGGATTGCCGATGCCACCACCCCCGGCCCCGAAACCCCGACATTTATTACGGTTTCTGCTTCGCCCACTCCGTGAAATGCCCCGGCCATAAACGGATTGTCTTCCGGTGCATTGGCAAAAACCACCAACTTGGCACAGCCGATAGCTCCTTTTTTATGCGTTAGTTCGGCGGTGCGAAGTATCACCCGCCCCATTTCCGCAACCGCGTCCATGTTGATGCCGGCCTTGGTCGAAGCAACGTTGACCGACGAACAAACCCGTTCGGTGTCGGCAAGAGCTTCCGGTATCGAGGCGATCAATTCGCGGCTGCCGTTGGAAAAGCCCTTTTGCACCAACGCCCCGTAACCGCCGATGAAGTTAATACCAAGCTCGTGCGCCGCCCGGTCAAGTGCTTTGGCCACCTTGATCATGCCATCGCGGTCGAGCGCACCGGCCGCCAACGCGATCGGAGTAACCGAAACCCGCTTGTTGATGATCGGTATGCCGTATTCTTTTTCGATGGTTGCGCAGACCTTGACCAGATCGCGGGCGCGTGAAGTTATTTTGTCGTAAATCCGCTCCGCCACGCGGTCGGCGGAGTCTCCGCCGCAATCCCATAACGAGATACCCATGGTCACCGTGCGAATATCGAGCCGCTCCTCGCGGATCATATTGAGTGTTTCAAAAATGTCGTTGCGGTCTATCATGATGTCAAATTCTGTGCATTGCGTTAAAGATGTCTTCGTGCATGGCGTGGATTTCCAGCCCTTTTTCGCGACCGAGAGCCGCCATACGGTCAACAAACTCGGTGAACGGCACGTTTATGCGGTCGATGTCGGTAATCATTATCATGGTGAAATAATCATGAAGCACGGTTTGGGAAATGTCCAAAATATTCACTCCGCACTCGGCACACCCCTGACTGACCGACGCGATGATGCCGACCGCATCCCGGCCTACGACGCTCAATACAGCTCTCATATATACTCCCAAAGTTTGTTGTTTTACTGAATATACTGCACCGGAGAACCGAATTCAAATTTTTTCACTTGTGGCAGGGGAGGAATGGGTATATATTATAGGATGAATAAAACAATATTACATGCCGCTTTTAAGAACACCTTGCCGGTACTCATGGGTTATGTCGCCATGGGGTTTGCCGCCGGCGTGCTGCTGGCCGACACCTTGCGTTCGCCGTGGTCGCCGCTGTGGGCGGTATTGACCAGCGTTACGAGCATTTCCGGCGCGTTGCAGTTTATTTTGACCGGCTGGATCCGCCTCGCGACCCCGCTGCCCGAAGTCGCGCTGCTCACGGTATGTCTTAATTTGCGCTACGCCATGTACGGATTGTCGTTTATTGAAAAATTTCGCGGCCTGCCGTGGAAACAGAAATTCTACCTGATCTGGGCGATGACCGACGAAACCTACGCGCTCGAAGTCGAATGCCGCGCTCCGCAAGGTGCCAACCCGATTTCCTACTGCCTCGCCGTGGCCATGCTCGATCACGCCTATTGGGTGATCGGCGTGACGGCCGGCGCGCTGGTCGGCGGAATCCTGCCGTTTGACAATCGCGGGATTGACTTTGCCATGACCGCTCTGTTTCTGGTGATCCTGACCGATCAATGCCGTGAACGCGCCAACCGGTGGCCGGCTCTGATCGGCGCGGCGGCGGCGGTGGCCAGCCGTCTGATCTTCCCGGTTGACCGCATGTTGATACCGGCCATGCTGTTTATGCTGGCGGTCTTTTTGGCGGCGCGAAAACGTCTTGATCCCGAACGCAACGCAAAATCCGGTGAGGCGCGGTCATGAGTGTTTCTCTGAATTATCTTATCGGTCTTGTGCTTGTCACCGGCGGAGTCACCATCGCGTTGCGGGCGTTTCCGTTTGCGGTTTTCGGCGCGGGCGGGCGGCCTCCGGCCTTTATCGGCTATCTGGGCAAAGTGCTTGCGCCGGGGGCGATCGCCATGCTTGTCGTATTCTGTTTTTGCAGTTATTTCAAAGATCGGCCGTTTGCCGAAAGCTGGGCGTTGCCGGAAGCCGTCGCCGGCATAACCGTGGTATTATTGCAGCTGTGGAGGCGCAACCCGTTGCTTTCGATCATGGTCGGCACTGTGATTTATATGCTTATGATTCAGCATTGAAAACAATGCCAAACCGTGACCCGAAGGTCATCGAATGGCGCGTTCGCCGATCAGTTCAAGCAGCCGTTCGTTGAAAATCGGGTCGGGAGTGAAGTCAAACGGCGCATTTTTGCCGGTTGGCGGAGCATCGACGCCCCCCATATCGGCCAGCAGCTTAAAATAGGCCAGTTGCCAGTCGAGCCGGGTGGCCGGGTCGGGGTGACGATCCCACGCCTGCTTGGCGGCGGACAACTTCGCCAGATCGGCTTCAAGCTGAAAAGCCACCGCCACCGCGTTGGCCAGATCGGCCGCGCTCTCCCAGTCGGAATTTGGATAGCGGATGGCGGACAATTCAACCCGGCGCGGCATACTGAAAAGCATTTCGGCAAAATATAGCCCGACCAGATCGCCGCCGCCAATGCGTACCCTGACCTTTTCGATCAGGCCGGAATCCGGCTCGGCGTCTCCGGTCTCCGGGCGATTTTTGAGCGCGGTATGCAGCAAAGCCAGCCGCGGCGCGGTCAAATCAAACGGTTCGGGCAGATCTTCCGGCTTGACGGTCACGGTAAGACCGGCCAGCACCCGTAATTCGAGTTCGCGTTTCTGCTTGTCGCCGCCCGTGGCGGCGGCGGCCTTTGCCGCCAAAGAAGCCGTCTCGCAATCCAGCAATTGGGCGATGCGGGGACGCAGCAGCTTTGCGAGGTCGAGGTTGTCCGGCCGCGACAGCAAAAAATTATAGGCGACGGCCTGATCGAGCGTGTTTGAGACGCGGGTAAAATCCACCCCGTCGCGTTCGGCGTCGTTGATGACGCCGGTAAGTTCGAGCGCGAGTTTGTTCCCGCCCTGTTCGGACGCGAGAGAACCTAATAACTCGATGGTGCGGACGTCGAGCATGCGGCATCGCACCGCCGCGCGGAGAGCCGACAGCCCTTCCGACGGCGGCGGCGCGGGCGGCGGCAGGCTTTCGCAACCGGTGATCGCGGCCAGAAAAAGAAATAACAACGCGGTGTGCACGATTGAATTAATACTGTTCATGAGTTACAATATAAACGCTGCACGCTTTTTTGTCAACACAAGGATGGTGGCCGTGTTAAAATTTCTGCGGCGGTTCGCCGCTTTTTACAATCTTTTTCCCTGCCCGTTGTGCCGCACCGGAGATGGCGGAGGAGGTAACCGGTTTTGCCCGGATTGCCTAAAAAAGATGCACCCCTTTGTCGGAGAACGCTGCCGGGGATGTGGCGGGCCGCCCGACAATGCGCTGGCTCTCTGTTCGCTTTGCATGGAAAATCCGACTCCGGTATGGCAGGACGCGGTTTCGCTTTTTGGGTACGACCGGGCAACCCGCGAAGCGGTGCATGCGTTCAAATTCGGCGGCCGACCGCAACTGGCGCGTTCGTTTGGCGAATACGCCGCCGGGAAGTTGAGCGCGGATGGTATCGCGCCCGACGTGGCGGTGCCGGTGCCGTTGTATTGGCGAAGGTGGCTTCAGCGGTCGTTTAACCAATCGGCACTCTTTGCCGAAGTGACCGCCCGCGGCCTTGGCATACCTTGTGTAAACGCCTTGCGGCGTATTCGGGGCGGCCGGCATCAGTCGGCATTGAACAAGGCGGCCCGGCGCAGCAATCCGCAGGGCGTTTTTCGCATTGTGCGCCCGGAGGCGGTGCGCGGCAAACATGTGCTTCTGGTCGACGATGTGTTTACCACCGGCGGCACGCTGAACGCCGCCGCCCGCGAACTTCTTGCCGCCGGAGCCGGGCGCATCACCATACTTACCGCGGCGCGCGCGCAGCGGAAGCTGTGACCCCGGAACTTCCCCAAACGATCTGGCCGGCAAATCCCTGACCGGAATTGGCATAATCCGACGGATTTCCGATAACCTTTATCAACTCGTTGTTTCCTGCGGCGTTCATGCGCAAAGTATACAGATCGGGAAATTCGCCGCCCGCCAGGCGGTGCAGTTGCAAAGCCCCGCCCGGTTTCGGCGTCAAAAGAAACACCGGCCGGAAAACCGTCGTCAAAAGTCTGCGCTGTTCTCTGCGGCGGTGCTGAAACAGCTCGTCCGGCTTGGTGGCGGCGGCCGCTTGGACGGCCTTGCCCGCGGCGGCGGCCAAGTCGCGGCAACGCGCCGCCTCGTCGGGTCTGCGCCAGTCGGGAGTGCGCCCCGCCAGTGCCGGCTGCCACAACTCGTCAAAAGCCCGGAGCGCGGGGTTGCCGGTTGCCGGATCGATCTCAGCCAGCATTTTCAGCAGGGCGGCCAGTAATTCGGCACTGGCCAGCGGATTCATCGCCGCAGTATGCGTGACTGCGTAAATCGAGTTGAGCAACTCGGCCTCTACGCCGGGCGGCGTGACCACTCCGGCAAGGCGGTTGCCCAACTGCCGCAGGATCACCCCGTGAAGCGACCGGATGCCGTGCGGCCGCTCCAAACGGAAACCCGTCGGCAGGATCACCCCGGATTCGTTATCCTCCGCAGCCAACTCCAGATGATTCCCGTTTCGGCTGAAACGCAAACACGCGCCGGTTGGTTTGTCCAGCTCCACAAACACGCTGCCGGATGTGACGGCCATCGGTTTTGACGAGTAAAACCAATAATCTCCTCCGTCGTCGCCGGTCAATTGAAGTTCGTATAAATCGGCGGATAATGGCGTGTTTTTAATAAAACGTATCAATTTATCGGCAATTTCTGCTCCGCGCTTGAGCTCAAATTGCGTTTCGCCGGTCAATTCGTATAATGCGGATTGCCGGATGCCGGTTTTCAAAGCGAGGTTGCGGGCAATGGCGGCGGCGCGGGCGGGGGTGGTCAACTCCTCCTCGGAAACGCCTCCCAGGATGAACGCCTCAAAATAGCGGCGCATCCGCAAAGCGTCGGCATATTGATCTTTAAGCTCCGGGTGCTCAAGCGGCAGCCGTCCCAGAGCCTCCAAATAATCCCCGAAACTGTCGGGCGTCTGCAACGCCCGGAAAAAACGCCGCTCGTATTCGACCGCCGTCCTGCGGGCGAGAAAGTTCTCACGGTGACTTTTCCAGAGCGCATCGACGTCGGCGACCGCCTCCGCGTCCGGCGCGGAGGCTTTACGCAAATCGGCAAATCGTTTGTCCAGCCCGGCAAAGGCGGCTTCGGTCTGGTCGGCCGGGGCTTTATCCAACCTTCCGCACAATTTATCCAGCGCGTCGATGAGAGCGACCGCCTCGGCGGTGAATTGCTGAGTTCTCTTGCGATCAAGTCCGGTCTGGCGCAACTGATGAAGCCGCCTTAACTCAACCAGCCTGGCAAGGTCGGCCTTGGAAAGCAACGGAGCGATATTTTCGGCTTCGGCCAAACCGGTTCCGGCCCTGGCAGGATCGCAATCCTCTCTTTCCAACTGCGCGGCAAGCCGTGCAAAAGCGACGGCGGCTTCGGCGCGGCGCACGGTTTCGAACCGGTTTTTTTCTATCGCGGATTCTCCCAGCCGACTGATATGAGGCTGTACCGCGATCCCGGCCGGAAGCGACCGGAAGAAGTTTTCCGCCGACGCAAAATCGCCGGTTTTTATGGCCGCCTGTAAAATGTTTTCGGCCCGCGTCGCCTCACGGCGGCGTTTCATCACCCAGAATCCGGCGGCGAACCCGCTCAACAACAGCACCGCAACCAATATTGCCAGCATGCGACGACGCCCGGATTGCCGTTGCAACCTCAACATATACTCTTGTTTCAACCGCTCGACCGCATTGGCGGCAGCTCCGCCATCGTCAAACGGCCGGTCGTACAACATCGCCGCCCGGTAAACCCGATCGACGGCGGGGTATTCCGCCCCGTCGTCGATCAGGCGGCGAAGTTCGGCCTGTTTCGCGGCAAATTCGCGCTCCTCGCGGCGGCTGGTCTCCTGCCCGGACACCCAAACCAACGGTTCGCGCAACAATATCTCCGCCTCGCGGCGGCGGGTATCGGAGAGAAGCTCCGCCAAATCCCGCCACTCCGACGCCAGCTTGCCCAGACGGTCAATATCCTGCGCGGCAAACGCGGCGGCAACTTCGTCGATCAAAGGGTCGAGCCGCGCTGCGGCGGCGCGGCGGCGCAACTCATCCAAGCGAATTTTTACCGCCGCGGTCAATGCTTCTGGAGGAGGCGTAAGCCACGGTTCCCCGGTCAACTGTGAACTTCGTCCGGCCAGATCGGTTTCGGAAAGGGCGTCAAGGTCGCGGCGAAGCGCGGCAAACCAACTGTTTTCCGCATTGACCAAGTTGATCCGCCACTCGCGCCTTGTTTCAGCCGGTGCGACCGAAATGATGCGTCTCAAATGCGCGATCCGCTCCTCCGGGGAGCCGGTGCGTGCCAGCTTGCGCCACTCAAGCAGCAGCTGGCCGTAATCGGGAAACTCTGGATTCATGGCCGGTCGGTCGCCTCCGCCGGTTTTATGGTGACTTCGAATTTCGGGCACCAGTCGCTGATACATTTTTCCGGCGGCGGCAAACTTTTTTGGGTCTCAAGATGGGACCCGAGTTTGTTTCCGAAATCCGGAGAGATCGCATTCACCGTCTTGAGCAGCTCGGCCACTGCGGCGTTAAACGCTTTCTGAGCCGACTTCTCCGCCGCGACGGCCGCCGTCAACCGGGGTTCGCAGACCCGCAGCGCGCTCAACCCCTCGGAATAATCGGCCAGCATTTTTAACATCGGCTGTTTCTTATTGGAGTCGATGCGTCCGTCATTGCCGAGTTTAAGTTTCAGATCGTTCAACGCTTTTTCCTGCGCGGCGTATGTGCTTCCGGTGGATTCATACGATAATTTCAGACCGTCCAACAATGCCTGATAACGTTTTAACTTCAACAAATCCGCCAATCCTTCGCGAGCGGCCAAGGCTTTCTCCAATATCGCGTTGCGTTCCTGACGGACGGCCCCGGCGGATTCGGACGCGGTGCGGAATTTGCTAAACGCCAAAGCGTAGCGGTCAAATGGCGCGGTTGACATCCGCACCACCGTCGAGGCCGACGATCCACCCCGCAAAACCACCGACTTCAATTTGACGCCGCCAACGATTACCGTCGCAAGATCACCCAATATCTTTACCGGTTCCGAGGGATGGTAGACCCAGACCATCGCCCCTTTGCGTTCTTCGACCGTGACCTGCCCGGGGTCTTTGACCGCCAGCTCAAAACTGCTCTTGGCATTGGGCTCATAGCGCATGACCCGCCCCTGCCGGTCGATGAAACGCACTGCGGCAAGATCGGCGCGGCGGGGAGTGTCGGTGGCTTCCGGCTCGCTCATCTTCAACTTGTCGTCGGCAATCCGCAACTCCAGCCGCTTGAGCGGCGAACCGCCGTCAATTATAATATATTTTTCTCCGGCGTCCTGCGGAAGCGCGGCATAAGGCGAATCCGGCTTGAATTCAAGCTCGATCCGCATAGTTGACTTCAACACCGGCGGAAGCGCGATCTCCTGATCGCCATTTTTCCAGCTTTGCCAGATAGCCGAACTTTCTTCGGCGGTGAACTTGTCGGTGGCGAAACCGTCTTGCGATGCAATGGCCGTTATTCGCGGCGCGATCTCTCCGGCTGGCGGCGCCGGAGCCGCCGGTATCAAAGGCGCCGCCGCCGGTATCAAAGGCCGCTCCGGAGCCGCACTCACCACCGTAATATTTTCCCCGGAGGAGGAAGAGCTTAATTTGACCCTCACCAACACCCCGACGACCCCGACGATCACCAGAGCGATCAGCAATATCCGAAGTTTGCGTTTCGTCGCGTTCGCCGGTTTGACCGGAGCGGAGGGTTCGTCCGGCGGAGCGGCCGCCGTGGCCGGCGGTTCGCCGCACGCTTCGCCGGGCGCAAGCTGCGGATCGGCTTCCGGCGGCAGGATCGGAGCCGGGCCGGGGTGCGCCAGCGACACCAGACGGTCGCGGCC